>NZ_PNDK01000033.1:0-25030 GCF_005887265.1 Pseudoalteromonas sp. S1608 | reverse complement strand
ATAAGAGAAAGCCCGATTCGAAAGAGTCGGGCTTTTTTACGTCTGCAGAAAAGTGAAAAACGAAGGTAAAAGGTTAAAGGCATTAGGTTAAAAGCAAAATAATAACAGCCTAAAGCCACCTCCATGCCTTTATTAAGGCTATCAACGCTGTCCCAGAAGAACATTCTGCTTTGTCGCTATAAAAGTAGCGCACCGACTCCAAATACAAGCAAGCAAGACTCGAATGACTTGAGCCTTCTTGTGTTCGTAGGAGTTTACCAGTAATAGCTAGTGTTGTTTTATGTGCTCTAACAGGGTAAAGAGTGAGGTATTGGACAGATTTACCCTACAGTATTGTTTCATTGCTGATGACAACCTGTAACTGTACTAATGTGACATAGTTTAATAGCGTTTAATTTGAGATATACAAACTAGTAACTGCTACTTTAAAGCTTAATAGGCTCTCGGTGAGCCTTTATTAAGGAATGCACAAAACATAGGGAAAACGTTTTAGCTAATAGGTGGCTTATCAGCAATTATTAAAGTAACTATGTTGCTGAAGTAAAATAGATAGGATCAAAAACGCCAACTCAAGGTTGGCGTTTTAATTATCAGGCTAAAGGTGATTATTAAACTTTAGGGCCTGCGTTTTTAATTTCGTCAGATACGTCGTATTTAGCAAAATTTTCTGTGAAATCAGATGCAAGCTTAGCCGCATACTCTGCGTATTTAGCTTTGTCTTCCCAGGTATTGATTGGGTTAAGAAGCTTGCTATCTACGCCCGGTACTGCAACTGGTACGTCTAGGTTTAGCACGTCAATGTGTTGGGTTTCTACACCGGCTAATTTTCCAGATACGATTGCATCCACAACAGCTCGTGTTGTTGGAATATCAAAACGCTTACCAATACCGTAAGGGCCACCTGTCCATCCAGTGTTAACTAGGTAAACTTTAGCGCCGAATTCACGTACACGCTTCATTAGAAGCTCTGCGTATACACCTGCAGGGCGTGGGAAGAAAGGAGCACCAAAACAGGTTGAGAATGTTGATTCAATATCGCTAGTAGAACCAATTTCTGTAGAGCCAACTTTTGCTGTGTAGCCACTTAGGAAGTGAAATGCTGCAGCTTCTTCGGTTAGAACAGATACCGGCGGTAGTACACCACTCACATCACATGTTAGGAAAACAACAGCCTTAGGCTCACCTGCGCGGTTTTCAACTTTACGTTTTTCAACGTGCTCTAGTGGGTAAGCTGCACGGCTATTTTGAGTTAGGCTGGTATCGTTGAAATCAGGAACACGGTTTTCATCAAGTACCACATTCTCTAAAATTGTACCGAATCGAATAGCGTCCCAGATAACAGGTTCGTTCTTTTGAGAAAGGTCGATACATTTAGCGTAACAACCACCTTCGATATTAAATACACTACCTGGTGCCCAGCCGTGCTCGTCATCACCGATTAAGAAGCGAGTTGGATCTGCTGATAATGTTGTTTTACCTGTACCAGATAAACCAAAGAATAATGCGGTATCTCCTGCTTCACCTACGTTAGCAGAACAGTGCATTGGTAATACACCTTTCGCTGGTAGTAGGAAGTTTTGCACAGAGAACATCGATTTTTTCATTTCACCCGCGTAGCGCATGCCAGCAAGTAACACTTTACGTTGTGCAAAGTTAATAATAACTGTGCCATCGCTATTGGTACCATCGCGCTCTGGATCACATACAAACGAAGGTACGTTCATTACTTGCCACTGAGGAAAGTCGGCTTTGTTGTATGATTGTGGTTGGATGAACATATTTTTAGCGAAGATATGGTGCCAAGCAGTTTCTGTTGTTACAACCACTGGAAGGTAGTGCTCTGGATCAGCGCCTACTTCAAGGTGAGAGATAAAGTGGTCGTTGCTTTGCACATGTGCTTCTACACGTGCCCATAAGGCGTCAAACTTATCTGCATCGAATGGGCGATTTACATTACCCCATTGGATTTCATTTTCAGTACTTGATTCTTGAACAATAAAACGATCTTTTGGAGAACGACCGGTACGACGACCAGTGTTAGCTACAAAAGCACCATTGGCGGCTAAAGTCCCTTCGCCACGGCTGATAGCGTGTTCGACAAGTTCAGCTGCAGTTAGATCGACAAAACGGGTAGCGCTTGAAGTCATGTTTATACCTAAATTGTGTGAGATTGAACGGGATAGCTCTGGGTCTTAGTAACCTTTAAGCTGCAAATATAGTAACAGATGGATTAAGGATATTCGAGCTTATAAACGCCGTAAAAACATATAAATTAAGGAAAAAACATGAATAATTTCAATGATACCGGTGTCATGAAAAATGCTCAGCTTGTGATACCGGTGTCATTTTTTGGGCACAAAAAAGCCATAAAAAATTATGGCTATTTTATAGTGTGTTTTAAAAAGCTAGATTAATTAAATATACTTTTTATATCTTGTTCGTTAAATACATAATCTTTTAAACAGTAATGACAGCTAATTTTAATCTCACCATTTTTTTCGACATCATCCAAAAGCGTTTGTTGACCAACATTAACTAAAGCTGTCATCGTTTTTTCGCGATTACAGCCACATTTAAATTGAATTGGTTGAGGGTCAAATACGCGTGGGTTATCTTCATGATAAAGGCGCGTTAGAATAGTATTGGCATCAAGCTCTAGTAGCTCCTCATCTTTAATAGTATTGCTGAGTGCTTCTAAGTGAGCAAAATCTTCAATCGATTTTTGTTTATCTACAGGTAGCACTTGTAAAAATAGCCCACATGCTTTGGCGCTGCCTTCTTCAGTATCGGTTGCAAACCAAAGGCGCGTTTTTAATTGCTCAGACTGCTCAAAATAGCTTTCTATACATTCACTTAATGTATCATGCTCTAAAGGTACTATACCTTGGTAACGCTCACCTTGAGTTGGAGTAATCGTGATAACCATGTAGCCTTGGCCAATGAGCTCTTTTACCGTTGAACCAGTAACTTCATGTTGTAATCGCGCAATACCACGCATATTTTGTTGATCATCTCCATTGATCACCGCATATTTTACGGGGCCATCACCTTGTAGTTGAACTGCAATTTCGCCTTCAAACTTTAACGTTGCTGTTAATAAACAGGTTGCAACAAGCAGCTCACCTAATAATGCTTTAACGGGCTCTGGATAATTGTGTTTCGCAATCATTTCATTGTAAGCGTTGTCTATTTGTACGAGTTCGCCACGAACATCGAGGTTGTCAAATAAATAGCGGTGAAGTAAATCTTGTTGCATGAGCGGCTATACCTAACTTGATTTCATTTTTAAAAGTTCGCGTCTTTGCTTTTTATCTGGTTTTTTATCCGGATGAGGGGCAAAGAAACTGTTATTTTTGCGTGCAATACTATTTTCTTCACGCTTAGCAATACTAGCATCAGATTCTTGATACATGGTCTGTGCAATGGGGGCGCTTTGGCGCTTTTCAAGTATATTTAATACTGTGATGGTTTTTTCATCAACGCCTTGAGCTAGCTTTATAACTGCGCCAATTTCTACAATTTTACTAGCCTTACTGCGTTGCCCATTATAATGTACTTTGCCGCCTTGTACCATTTCTCGAGCTATTGCACGCGTTTTATAAAATCGAGCCGCCCATAACCATTTGTCCAACCTCACTTTAAGTGCGTCAGCGTTTTCTGAGCTGTCATTGAGTTTAGTTTTCTTTGTCATAAAACATCCCTAGTAAATTTACTGCCTAGGTAAATTATCACGAAACCGTTACCGCATGTAGCTATTGCTTGATAGCTGATACGATAAATAAATTAATCTGTTTACAAAGTTTAATATTAGCGTGCTTGTTGAATGAAAAATGAAAAGGTACTATGGCTGAGTGATTTCGTTATAAATTAAAATAAGAACACTACCTATGGAACAGCACGTTCAACAATTTAAGCAGTTATTAAACCGTTTACCGCAAGCTAAATTAAGCGCAATGGTTATGGTTTTAGTTGTTGTTTATATTGCATTTTTATTATCAAAACTGATGTGGCTATTATGGCCGCAGCCAGTAACATCTCCTCTTGCCCCTATCAGCTATTCTAATCAAGCTGTGGGTGGCAATAACCAGTCTGTAGATTCGATCATTGAGCAATTTTTATTTGGTAAAGTAAATGTAACAAAAAACACCAATACTGCTTCGCAAACTAAAGTCATTAATAATGCCCCTGAAACGCGTCTTAGTATTAATTTAACCGGTATCGTTGCTGTTAGTAATGATGATAAGGCGGGAATGGCTATTATTGAGTCGCAAGGTCGCCAGACGAGTTATTTAGTAGAGGATGTGGTGCAAGGTACACGTGCAAAAGTATCGCAAATACTCCCAGATCGTGTGATTCTAGATGTAAGTGGTCGCTTTGAAACCTTAATGCTTGATGGGCTCGACTTTACTAAAACAGTGTCTATGCCGGTACTCGCTGCGCGAGATGAGTCTGAAATGGGGCCTTTAGCGCCTTCAGCACAAAGCGATGAACAAATTGATGCCACTGCCAACCTTGAGGTGAAAGAAGCATTAATAGAAACTCGCGAAGAGCTTTTAGAAGAACCTGGCAAGCTATTTGATTATATACGTGTTTCTCAAGCGATGAATGATGGGGAACTTATAGGTTATCGTTTGAGTCCAGGTAAAGAGCCCGAACTATTTAAACAAATGGGATTACAAAATAACGATTTAGCCGTGGCAATTAACGGTTATCAATTAACAGATTTAAAACAGGCAATGGCAGCAATGAATGAGCTGCGAAACAGTACAGATGCAACTATCACAATAGAGCGTGATGGTGAGCAAATAGATGTACTATTTAGTCTGCAATAACTTAGCTTTGGAGTTTTAACATAATGGTTCAGGTGCTACACCTCAAAAAAATTAAAAAAGGGTTAGCTAAGTATGCAGCACTTTTTTTAGCGGCAAGTCTTTCTATGTCGGTTGCTGCTGTTGAATACGCTGCTAACTTTAAGGGCACAGATATTAATGAGTTTATTAATATTGTTGGCAAAAACCTTAATAAAACCATCATTATTGATCCTAACGTGCGTGGCAAAGTAAATGTACGTAGTTACGAATTAATGGATGAGGCACTTTACTATCAATTCTTTTTAAATGTTTTAGAAGTTTACGGTTATTCAGCCGTCGAAATGGATAACAACATAATAAAGATAGAAAAAAGCTCAGATGCCAAAAAATCAAACGTGCCATTAATTACTGCTGATAGCCAAGCGCTTGGCGATATGATGATTACACGGGTTGTGCGAGTTAAAAATGTAAGCGTACAAGAGTTAGGCCCTTTAGTTCGCCAATTTAGCGACCAAAAAGACGGCGGTCACGTTGCTAACTTTAATGCGGCCAACGTAATGATGCTAACTGGTCATGCAGCCTCGGTTAACCGCTTAGTAGAAATTATTCGCTCTGTTGACCAAGCGGGTGATAAGCGAGTCGATATCGTTAAGCTTAAGTTCGCAACGGCTGATGATGTTGTCTCAGTGGTTGAAAATATCTATAAAGACAGTGGTAAGGGTAGCGTACCTGAGTTTTTAATTCCTAAAGTGGTGGCTGATGGTCGTACTAATAGTGTGATTGTTAGTGGTGAAGGCCAAGCACGCACACGGGCCATTGAGCTCATTAAACGTTTAGATGGAGAACTGGAAAGTCAAGGTAATACCAAAGTGTTTTACCTCAACTACGCAAAGGCCGAAGATTTAGTAAAAGTACTCCAAGGTGTGAGCAAATCGCTAGCAGAGGACACGCAAGGTGGAGCTACTAAATCACGTAGTAGTAATAAAAACGACACTAGCATTGAAGCTCACCCAGATTCAAATTCATTAGTCATTACCGCCCAGCCAGATACTATGCGTTCACTAGAATCTGTTATTGAGCGCTTAGATATTCGCCGCGCACAAGTACTAGTGGAAGCCATTATTATTGAAGTAATGGAAGGCGATGGCGTTAACTTTGGCCTGCAATGGATTTCAGAAGAAGGCGGCATGCTGCAATTTAATAATGGTACCACTGTGCCTGTCGGTGCTTTAGCTGTAGCTGCTGAGCAAGCACGAGATAAAACAGTAACTAAAACGATTATTGGAACAGAGACGGGTACTCCAACTGAATATGATGAAACAAAAGAAGGCGACTACGGCCCGCTTGCATCATTACTTGGTGGCATTAATGGTTTGGCCATGGGGGTAATTAAAAATGACTGGGGTGCAATCGTACAAGCGGTTTCAACCGATACTAATTCTAATATCCTAGCGACTCCATCTATTACCACTATGGATAACGAAGAGGCGTCTATTTTAGTTGGTCAAGAAGTGCCTATTATTACCGGTTCACAAACAGGTAGTAACAATGAAAATCCATTTCAAACGGTTGAGCGTCAAGAAGTGGGTATAAAACTTAAAGTGACACCACAAATTAACGATGGTTCTGCAGTGCAATTAACCATTGAGCAAGAAGTTTCCAGTGTAAGTGGTGCAACGGCAGTTGATATTTCAGTGAATAAACGCGCAATTAAAACAACCGTGATGGCCGATGATGGCGGCATGGTGGTATTAGGCGGCTTGATAGATGAAGATGTGCAAGAAAGCGTGTCAAAAGTACCATTACTAGGCGACATCCCTATTTTAGGGCACTTATTTAAGTCTACTAATACAACGAAGCGTAAGCGTAATCTTATTGTATTTATAAGACCGACCATTATTCGCGATGGCGTTAGCATGAATAAACTTAGCTTTAATAAATATAACTTTATTCGCGGCGAGCAATTTAAAAAACGTGAAGATGGTATTAATTTGATGCCAAAGTCAGACACGCCTATTTTACCTGAGTGGAATGACGAACTAGTGCTACCTCCTACGTACGAAGAGCATTTACGCAAACAAAATGCACAAGAGCGTAATGATGACTAATGCGATAGAAGATATTAATCAAGATGTTGTTCATCCAATTACTCACAGTAATGATGAACAGCTTGCTCAAGATGACTTAATTGAACTGCCTGCAAAACGTTTGCCGTTTTCATATGCCAGACGGGTGGGTGCGTTACTTAGTAAACATAAGGATAACCGAGTTGTTTACTATCGTGGCGAGTTGGATGTTGATGTATTATTAGAAGTGCGCCGTATTGCAGGACATGGCTTTACACTTGAGCAACTAGAAGATGATAAGTTTGAGCTATTACTAGAAGCATCGTATCAACGTGATAGCTCAGAAACTCAGCAAATGATGGAAGATATTGGTAATGAGGTTGATTTATTCTCACTAGCTGATGAGCTTCCTCAAACTGAAGACTTACTTGCCGGTGACGACGATGCGCCAATTATAAAGCTGATTAATGCCATGCTCAGTGAGGCAATTAAAGAAGGTGCCTCTGATATTCACATTGAAACATTTGAGCAAGAGCTGGTTATTCGTTTTCGGGTGGATGGCGTACTCAAAGAAGTTTTAAAACCTAATCGTAAACTAGCCTCTTTGTTGGTATCGCGTATTAAAGTAATGGCCAAACTCGATATTGCAGAAAAGCGCATACCGCAAGATGGCCGTATTAGTTTGCGTATAGCTGGGCGCGCTGTAGATGTGCGTGTGTCGACTATGCCATCGAGCTTTGGTGAGCGCGTGGTACTACGTTTGCTTGATAAAAACAATGCACGTTTAAACCTAGAAGACTTAGGTATGACAGCTCGAAACCGAGAGCTGTTTGCCGACTTAATTAGCAAGCCTCACGGTATAATCTTAGTAACAGGTCCTACAGGCTCTGGTAAAAGTACCACGCTATATGCAGGTATGAGCCAAATTAACTCGCGAGATCGTAATATCTTAACGGTTGAAGATCCAATCGAGTACGAAATCCCAGGTATTGGCCAAACACAGGTTAATACCAAGGTTGATATGACTTTTGCCCGTGGTCTGCGCGCCATTTTACGTCAAGATCCTGATGTAGTTATGGTCGGTGAAATACGAGATTTAGAAACAGCCCAAATTGGTGTGCAAGCATCACTTACTGGCCACTTAGTTATGTCTACGTTACATACTAATACCGCCTCAGGTGCAATCACTCGTATGGAAGATATGGGCGTTGAGCCGTTTTTATTATCGTCTTCATTACTGGGGGTGTTATCCCAGCGCTTAGTACGTACTCTATGTAATAGCTGTAAAGAAGGTCACGTTGCAGATGAGCGTGAATGTGAATTACTCGGCGTACCGTTTGACAATGCACCGACGATTTACCGCGCGGTAGGATGTGAAGAGTGTAACTTTAATGGCTACCGAGGTCGTACTGGTATTCACGAGTTATTAGTTGTCGACGAAACCATTCGTGAAATGATCCACAGCGGTAAAGGTGAGCAAAGCGTAGAGAAATACATTCGTAAGCACAGCCCAAGCATTCGTCAAGATGGCTGCAGCCGTGTTCTTGCAGGTAAAACAACGCTTGAAGAAGTACTGCGCGTAACGCGTGAGGAAGGCTAGCTATGGCAGCGTTTGAATACCGCGCATTAGATGGCCGGGGAAAAGAAAAAAAAGGTATTTTAGAAGCCGATACAGCTAAGCAAGTTCGTCAGCTTCTGCGCGATCAAAAGCTCACACCACTTGAGGTGGTGCCTGCTGCGCAAGATGACAAACAAGTTAAAGGTCAAAAAGTACCTTTACTCGGTTCTTTATTTAAACCAACCATATCAACTGCCGATCTCGCTTTGATCACTCGTCAGCTTGCAACCTTAATTCAGTCTGCCCTACCTGTAGAAGGGGCGGTAATGGCGGTTGCTGAGCAGTGTGAAAAACCACGCTTAAAACGTATGTTAATGTCGGTGCGCTCCAAAGTAGTAGAAGGTTATACTCTGGCTGACGGTATGAGTGAGTTTCCGCATGTATTTGACGATTTATACCGCGCTATGGTGGCGGCAGGTGAAAAGTCAGGTCACTTAGATCAAGTGCTCAACAGGCTAGCTGATTATACCGAGCAGCGCCAACATATGCGCAGTCAAATTACGCAGGCTATGGTGTATCCGATTATTTTGGTGGTGTTTGCTATTGGTATTGTTTCGGTGTTATTAGGTACCGTAGTACCTAAAATATTAAAAACGTTCGAAAAAACCAAACAAGTTTTACCTTGGACTACCGAGTGGGTTATGGCAGGTAGTCATTTTGTGCAAAATTACTGGTTTATAAGTTTGCTGGTGATCACCGCTACCGCGGTTGGAATCAAGTATGCGCTTAAAAAACCTAAGGTACGGTTTTGGTGGGATGAAAAAGTATTACATATGCCAGGCATAGGTAAAGTTGCTAGAGGGATTAACACAGCGCGCTTTGCTCGTACTTTAAGTATTTTATCGTCAAGTTCAGTACCGCTACTAGAAGGAATGCGTATTTCTGGTGGGGTATTAGTTAACGAAAAAATCAAACAAGCTGTGGCTGATGCCGCAGAAAGAGTAAGTGAAGGGGCAAGCCTACGTGCTTCACTGCAGCAAACTAAGTTGTTTCCACCAATGATGCTGCATATGATAGCCAGTGGTGAAAAGTCTGGTGAACTTGAGCAAATGTTAGAGCGAGCCGCTAACAATCAAGATCGCGAGTTTGAAAGTATGGTCAATGTGTCATTAAAATTATTAGAACCCGCAATGATTGCCTCTATGGCAGTCATTGTACTGTTTATAGTAATGGCAATTTTGCAGCCAATTATGGCAATGAATAAGGCTGTTGGCCTTTAATTATTTTTTATATTAATGATTTACTTAAATCATTTTTGTTTAGTGTTTTTAGAATAACGAGGTAATAACGTGAATAAACAATCAGGTTTTTCTTTATTAGAAGTGATGGTGGTATTGGTTATCATCGGGATGATCATGTCGATTGTGGCACCTAATATTATGGGTCAGCAAGAAGAAGCGGCTATTGATAAAGCGCATTTAGATATTCAGCAGTTAGAAGATGCCGTTAGCCTTTACAAGTTAAAAAATAAAAGCTACCCGAGTACAGAGCAAGGGCTTGAGGCGTTGGTAACTAAAACCAGCATTGAGCCTATCCCAAAGCGTTTTCCTGATGGCGGTTTTATTAGTAAATTGCCAGAAGATCCATGGGGCAACCCTTACCAACTTATTTACCCAGGTGAAGTAGGTAAAATTGATATTTTTTCAATGGGGCCTGATGGCGAACCGGCTACTGAGGATGATATTGGTAACTGGGGTGAAGATAAGCAGTAATGGGCATTAACTTAATCATACGCTTAAACTTAGTTGATTGGGGTTTACCATGCGGGTAAACCTTAAGCACCTGAGTGCGAAGCAATATGGTTTTAGTTTAATAGAAATTTTAGTGGTATTGGTGATCATCGCCTTTGCCACCAAAATGGTGGTATACAGCTTAGATGGCGGCGCAGAGGAAGAGCTAGATAAGCAAGCAAGTAGGCTGCATACCACCATTAATGCCGCATCGGAATTTGCCGTACTTAATCAGGTAGAGTTAGGTTTATTAGTTGATCAAAATACGCTTGAGTTTTTAGTGTTTGATGGCGAAAAGTGGACCAGCTTTGAGCGGGAAGAGTTATTTAAACCAATTGAGTTTGACCAGCAATTTAAAGTAACACTTAATCTAGAAGACCTACCTTGGGCACAAGATAACTTATTAGAGCAGTCTAACTGGCGTGAGTTAATGAGTGGCGATAATGAAGATAGTTTATTAGAACTTAAAAAATTAAAAGTTCCTCAAGTACTTCTTTTATCCTCTGCTGATGTAAGTGCATTTCAGCTTATGCTTGAGTTAAAAGATCAGGCGGAGCCGGTATATTTTATTGAAGGTAAATTTGCAGCGCCAGTTGATTTTCGTCGAGAGCCCCAATAATGAAAAAACACCAAGGTTTTACCTTATTAGAAGTCTTAGTTGCGCTAAGTATTTGTGCTATGGCGGGTATTGCTGCAATGCAAGCAACTGGTGAGCATATTCATCACTTATCGAGTATTGAAGAGCAAACGTATGGCTCATGGGTAGCCGAGAATGTATTGGTAGAACAACGAACGAAAGGCGAAAAATGGCAAGGTAAAAATGGTACCCGCGGCACTGAGATGATGGCGGGGATTGAATGGTTTTGGCGCCAAGATGTTGTGCCCACTGCTGATAAAAGCTTTGTAAAGGTCACTATTAATGTGTTTACAGATGATAAGTATGAAAATTCAATTTATGAGTTAAGTACTTACTTAAATAAAGGTAAGCCATAAGTGAAGCAGCGCGGTTTTACATTATTAGAAGTGATGGTGGCACTAGGGGTGTTGGCGTTTGTTATTATGGCCACCCACCAAATACTTGATACCACCACGCGTGCCAAAGAAGCATCAGATGAAAAAATTGCTGAGCTAAATGGGTTACAAACAGCCTTCAGGCTAATGGATCAAGACTTTAGCCAAATGACTAAACGCCAAGTGCGTAATGAAGCTGGGGATTTTCAAGAGAGTTACTTACTTGCAGGGCGCTACATTTTAGAAAGCCAGCTTGATGGCATTGCCTTTGTGCGTGATGGTTGGATGAATCCCATTAATTTGCTTCCTCGCTCAGAGCTGCAAGCTGTTGGTTATCGAGTCATTGATGACAACTTAGAACGAGTATATCGCATTTATGTTGATCAACTTGATAATATGGAGCCTCGTAGCCAAGTTGTTTTAGCTGACGTAGAAGAGCTTAAGTTTGAGTTTTTAGATGGTAACGCAGAGTGGCAAGAAAACTGGCAAATTAAGGCGTTACCTAAAGCGGTAGCTGTAACGTTAAAGCAAATGAACGCAGAACCAATTAGGCGCGTTTTTTTAGTGCCAGGACTCGGTAAAGAGTTACCTAAACCAGTTAATGATGGTACTAACCAATCGCAACCAAATGGCCGAGGAACGCCTTGATGAATCAAAAAACATCACGCGGCGCGGCGTTAGTTATTGTGTTATTTATTGTCGCGCTGGCTGCTATTTTAGCCGTAGAAATGAGTGCGAACTTAATGTTACAGGTTCAAAGAAGTACTAACTTGCAGAGTCAGCAACAGGCTAAATGGTATGCTTATGGCGCTGAAGAATTAGCTATTAAAGGCTTAATTCAAAGTAAAAAAGACGATCCAGAAAAAACCACCTTAGCGCAGCCGTGGGCAAAGCAAGGTGATGTTAAGTATCCAGTTGATAACGGCACGTTAAGCGGTCAGTTAACTGATTTACAAGCCTGTTTAAACTTAAATGCGCTTGGTGCTGAGCCTGACCCAAACAGTACTAATAAAACGAACCCTGCGCATAAAGCGTTGTTTGCCATATTAGAAAATATAGAAGACTTACCCAGTGATGAGTCTGAAGAAGGTATGGCTGATAGTGTTTTTGACTGGTTAGATAAAAATAGTATTACGTATCGCTCAGGAGCTGAAGAGGGCGAGTATTTATCGCGTCAGTTTCCGTACATGACAGCAAATAGCCTATTTGCTTCGGTATCTGAACTGCGTTTAATTAAAGGGTTTAACCCTTTAGTGATGGAAAAGGTGCTGCCTTTTGTCTGTGTGATCCCTGGCAGTACGTTACTTTCAATTAATGTTAATACGGTCACTGAAGAGCAAGCTTTATTGTTCAGTGGCCTAATAGACGAACTGAGTGTTTCGGGTGCTCAAGCGGTAATTGCAGCGCGACCTGAAAATGGCTTTGATAATATTGAAGAGTTTTTTGAGTCTGTTAAACAACAAGGCGGCAAAAATATCAAAGCAGTAGAAAAGCTTTTTAGTTTAAAAAGTGAATATTTTAAATTACAAACGCAGGCAAAATTTGTTGATTTGCGTTTTTCGATGACCACATTACTGTATGCCAGCAATGGCGAGGTAACGATACTGGCGCGAAAATTTGGAGGCGTACAGTGACAGAGATACTGTTGATCCGCACGGGTCAAACCGAGCAAGATTTACTTAACTGGTTAATATACTCACCACAAGAACAAGAAATAATAGCCAGTGGCGAGCTACAAAATGCCAATCAGTTAAGTGAACTAACTGAAAAAGCATTAACCCGAGAACTTGTGGTACTTTTACCATGTGACCAGGTGCAATTAAAAACGGTGACACTGCCAACAAAGTGGAGCCGTAAATTAGAGCAAGCATTGCCCTATATGCTCGAAGAAGATCTTGCATGCGATATAGACGACATTTATATCGCGCTTGGGGAGCCAACTATGGTTGATGAGCAGCATGCAATTAAGATTGCGCTAACGAACCGTGATTGGTTTGAGCACTGGTTAGAAGTATTTGAACAACATCAACTCACCCCATATCAAATAGTACCGGATGCATTGCTATTGCCAGGCGCTGAAGAGTCATGTGTTACTGCCATCGAACTTAATAAACAGTGGCTCTTTAAACAAGGTGACTGGCATATTAGCGCGGTTGAAAGCAGTTGGCTAAAAGAGTATTTAGTAGCATTAGGCAACCCAGATATCAAGCATTACAGCCCTGCTGATCAGTTTCCTGAAGCACTTAACTTATATCCGCAAACAAGTGACTATGAGTTACCGTTAGCATTATTTGCTAAACAACTTGATAAACTTAAGTTTAATTTGCGTCAAGGACCTTACACCCTTAAAAAGAAAACTGCGTTATGGTGGGGTTACTGGAAAAGTGCTGCCATTATTAGTGTGGTTGCCTTGGTATCAAGTGTGACTATTAAAGCGGTTGAATTGCATCAGCTTAATTCGCAGCTAGAAGTAGCTAAATCGCAAGTCGTAGAGCGATATCAAAAAGCCTTTCCCGGCACACGAGTACGCCCTCATTTAATTAAAAATCAAATACAGGGTGCATTGAATAAAGTACAAGGTGTTAGCGATGCTGGCTTTTTAGATTTAACCAGTAAATTGGTTAGCGTGTTTTCGCAAGTGAATGAGTTTACGCCACAAACATTACGCTTTGACAAACGCCGTAATGAATTGCGCATTCGAGCGCGTGGTAAAGACTTTCAAACTTTTGGTAAGGTTAAAGCCATTCTAGAGCAGCAAGGGGTTACTGTTGAGCAGGGCTCGTTAAATAATGATGGCGATTTTATCGTCGGCGAAATCAGACTGCGAGGTGCACAATGAAGCAGCAGTTAATGCAATATTGGCGTTCATTAAAAGAGCAAGAGCAACAATTAATTATGGTTGCAGGCGGTGTATTTATCATCTTTGTTTTGGTGATGGGGGTTTTTAGGCCTTTAAATACTGCAATAGAGCGAGCGCAGCAATCACAAATAAAGCAGCAAGAATTGTTAGCCTGGGTAGACGAGAGTATTGTTAAGCTCAAAGCCGCGGGTAAAACGCAAGCTGTGAGTAATCAAAATCTCAGCCAAATAGTTAATAATACGCGCGGCCGTTACAGCATTAATATTAGTAAAATGCAGCCTAATGATAACTCACTTCGTTTAACGCTCGACTCAGTAGAGTTTAATCTATTAATCCAATGGATTGACGAGCTCGTTAATCAGCATGGTTTAAGCGTAGAAAATCTAGATTTAAGCCAAGATGATAAATCCGGTTATGTACGCGTAAGCCGTTTAGTATTAGAGAAGTAGTTAATGAAAAAAATAATAATATTATCCATCGTTTTTTTAATGAGCTTTATTGTTTTTAGCGTTATTAAATTACCGGCTGCGGTTGCTGTAAATTTAGCTAAACCGTATTTTCCACCGCAGCTAGAAATAGGACAAACAGTTGGCACGTTGTGGCAGGGGCAGGTGATGCAGCTGCGCTTTGAAGGTGAGCAATTAAATAATGTACGCTGGGATATATCTGGCTGGTCGTTATTTAAAGCTCAAGTAAATACTAACTTACGTTTTGGTAACCCTCGCGAACGCAGTGACATATCTGGCTATGCGGATATTAGTTATTCACTAGCAAATGATGAGCTTAAAATAACTGATACCGTAGTGCGTTCAACGGTTGAGCGAGCAATGCAGCGAATTGATTTACCGTTACCAGTTACTGCTAAAGGGCGTGTAATTTTAGAGCTTGATGAATACGTTTCTGGGGCGCCATATTGCCAATCACTACAAGGTGAAATAGCCAGCCCTGATATTGACGTACAAGGTTTAACTGGTTGGTTCAATATTGGTGATCTCAGTGGCAAATTAAGTTGTAAGTCGGGCGATGTTGCTATACTCATCGAGCCAGACAATAGATTAGGGCTTGAGGCAGATGCTACACTAAAGGCTAATTTTGACTTTAAAGTTGCGGGATATGTTAAACCTGATCTAACTTTACCCAAAGAAGTTCATGACGCGGTGAAGTTTTTAGGCAGACCAGATAACCAAGGTCGTTACCCACTTAAATTTTAATATTTTATATAAAGAGTTTTAATGCAAATACCTCAGTTTACTGAGCAGCATGCCAAGCTGCTCAGCGAGTTTTTAAATACCCAATCAGGCGCAATGAGCCTTACCCAAAGCCAAGGTTATTTATTTGGCGTTATATGTTCACCTGAGCCGCTAGAAGTTCACCAATGGTTAGAAAATATTCTCCCTGATACAGCAAACGACCTTGATGAAGACATGTTATTTTTGTTTATGGCATTACACCATCAGGTGAGTGAGCAAGTATTTGAGTTGGGTTATAAGTTACCCGCTGAGTTTGAATATGAGTTTTGCCAGCAGTGGTCAGCGGGTTTTTTAACCGCAAGCCAAGCGTATACCCATAAGTTACTTGCAAGTGAGCAACTAGACATTCAATATAAGCAAGCGCTTGAAAGCGCACAGGCTACGCTCAGTTTTTTTGCTCTCGATAAACCAATCATTACGCAAATTGCACAGCAAAATAATATTGATGAATTACACTTATGTGAGCAGCAGTACGAGTTAATGGGCGACTTTGCATTAGGTTTTGCTGAACTTATCGAAATTGTAGCGCTTAACAGTGGCTTGTATACTGATGAAGGGTGGGAGGAGTAAGTTTTCTAGCGCTTAAACGTTGTTCTTAACACCTAACCGCCAATTTCTAATTCAATATCAGTGCAACCTTGTTTGCACTGTATTACTCCTTTACCGGGTTCGCTGGTGGCTAAGTTAAGGGTTAATACGCCATTACAATGTTCGCATTTTAACGTTTTACCCTGTGCCAATTGCTTAAGCATGGTGCGATGTTTATGAAATGAGTTACTTGCTTTTTTATTTAATCCAGAAAAATCCATTACTTTACTCTCGCTTGCGCTAATGACTCTTTGATAATACGACATACAGTAAGTAATCGTTCTTCGTAAAAATAGAGGTTTAGATCACCTTGGCGACAATAGCGTAGTTCAAATAACTTGACTGATTCATCCGTAGTAAATGTTTTAGCAACATAGTCTTGCTCAGAACGAGAAAGTGCTAACTGTTGATTCACCTTATTTCTCGTCATGGTTGCTACAGGAAAGCGATCTACTTTAGTTGAGCTGCTTAACAAACCGATACCATCACCGAGCAACCGTTCGCGCGGCTCTTTTACCAAAGGATGATCAACGGTAAAAAATGCTAGGATCACAACCACTAGTATAAAAAATTTCTTCATAAATATACAAACCTTGATCCAAACAACACTTTAGTAGCCGGCAAGTGTAATAAAATACACCTTAAAAGCAAGTCACAAATTGAATAAATTATTAGCAATCTAGTCAGTAATTTTAGCTAATATGCGTATAATAAGAGGCAGTAGTTAGATATTTCTGAAATATCTGAAAGTACACAAGTGCGACTTAAAGCGTATTATGTTTAGCATGCAAGTTGTTACACTTAGGCGAAAAGTACAAAAAGATTGCTGAATTTTTATTTCCTAGCGGCGTTGAGGAACTTCAATGGATAAGCAAATTAAAGTAAAAAACATACCAACAGAGGTTAAGATCCAAAAACCTGATCTGAGCCGTCAAGAAGATAGATTTAACCCCCGCAATCGCATTTATGTACGTGCGGTTACAGGGCTTCATCAATTACTAAGACAACGTATCGGCTTTTTAGGCATGTTAGCGTTTATGTTATTGCCTTGGATCAACTTTAATGGCCAGCAAGCTGTTTTGTTTGAGCTAATGGAGCAAAAGTTTAATATTTTTGGTTTAACCCTATGGCCACAAGACTTCACTATTCTTGCATTTATTTTTATGCTTGCGGCGTTTGCTCTATTTTTAGTGACTACTTTTTATGGCCGCGTATGGTGTGGCTATACCTGTCCGCAAACAGTATGGACCTTTATTTTTATTTGGTTTGAAGAAAAGTTTGAGGGCAGTGCTAACCAACGTAAAAAGTTAGATCAGCGGCCAATGGATTTTGATAAATTCTGGCGAAAAACCGCAAAGCACACTAGTTGGGTGCTATTTTCTCTATATACCGCGTTAACCTTTGTTGGTTACTTTACGCCTATTCGCGAACTACTCCCTGAATTTGTCACATTTAACGTAGGCGGTTATGCCTTAGTTAGTATCATTGTATTTACTATTTGTACTTATGGTAATGCGGGCTGGATGCGCGAAATTATGTGTTTACATATATGCCCATACTCACGTTTTCAGTCAGCAATGTTTGATAAAGACACCTTTACTGTAAGCTACGATGAAGCGCGTGGTGAAAACCGCGGGCCACGGTCACGTAAACAAGACCCAAAAGAGCTGGGGTTAGGTGATTGTATTGACTGTAACTTGTGTGTGCAAGTTTGCCCAACTGGGATTGATATTCGTAATGGTCTGCAATACGAGTGTATAAACTGTGGCGCGTGTATTGACGCCTGTGACGGCGTAATGGACAAAATGAATTATCCTCGAGGGCTTATCTCTTATACCACTGAGCGTAACTTAGAAACCCCAGAGAATAAAACTCATCCGCTGCGTCCTAAGCTAATTGGTTACAGCATTATTTTAGTCTTGCTTACTGGTGCATTGGTAGCCAATATAGCCATGCGTAAACCTATGGACTTTGATATTATCCGTGATCGTAATCAGTTGTATCGTGTCGATTTTAATGGCCTAGTTGAAAACACCTACACCTTAAAAGTGATTAATAAGGCACAATACGAGCAAACATTCTCTATTGATGTTAAAGGGTTAGAAAACTATAAATACATAGGTGATACCACCTTTACGGTGAACGCTGGTGAATCGCATAATGTACCGTTATCATTAGTAATGGACCCTTATGATTTAAAAGCGCCAATGACCGAGTTTAACTTTGTACTGTCGCCAATAAACGAACCCGATAACCAAATATCGCAGCAAAGTAACTTTTTTAAAGCGCGATAAAGAGTCTGTATTAAAAGACGAACACTGATATTAACAAAAAAGCGGGATATTCCCGCTTTTCTTTTATATAAGAAGTATATGAGTAAATTTAGCTTTATTGACTTAACCCCAGATCTTATTTTGGATGCCATCGAAAGCGTTGATATTTACGCTGAGTCAGGGTTGTTAGCGCTAAATAGCTACGAAAATCGAGTGTATCAATTTGTAGCTGAGGGTGGAAAACGTTACGTTGTTAAGTTTTATCGGCCTGAGCGCTGGAGCAAAGCACAAATTCAAGAGGAACATGATTTTGCTTTTGAACTGGCAGCCGCAGAAGTACCGGTCGTTGCGCCAATAAAGCATAATGGGCAAAGTTTATTTGAACACCAAGGGTATTTATTTACTTTATTCCCAAGTGTAGGCGGGCGTTTATTTGAAGTCGATAATTTAGATCAGCTTGACGTACTAGGGCGTTTAATTGGTCGCATGCACCAAGTAGCGAAAACGCAGCCCTTTACCCAAAGACCAATCGTTAGCTGTGATGAATACCTGCATACAGCTAAAGTTCATTTACAAAAAAGTAATTTAGTCCCTATGGGACTAGAGACTTCCTTTTACACTATTTTAGATTTAGTTATTGCCCAAGCGCAGCTGCAATATAAAAATGTAGACAGTATTCGCTTACACGGAGACTGCCATGCTGGTAATATTTTATGGGCTGGGGATGCGCTGATGTTTGTTGATTTAGACGATAGCCGCCAAGGACCTGCAATTCAAGATTTATGGATGATGCTCAGTGGCGATCGACAAACACAGCTGTTACAGTTAGACACTTTAGTGAATGCGTATGAAGAGTTTTGTGATTTTGATCACTCACAACTGAAGCTGATCGAACCGCTTCGCGCCATGCGTATGATTCATTACATGGGTTGGGTTGCAAAACGTTGGAGCGATCCAGCTTTTGTACGGAACTTTTCATGGTTTGCAGATGACAAATACTGGGAGCAACAAATTTTAGCGCTTAAAGAACAGCTTGCAGCTTTGCAAGAAGCCCCGTTAAAATTATTGCCATAATATTTTTATTTAAAAAAGAAGTATAACGAGATATTCATGCTTAAAAAATTAAAACTAAGTTTACTGATCCTATGTTTACCTTTCGCAGCACTAGCTGCCAACTTTGAAGCAGGTAATCAATATACTGTGATTGACGTTGAAAAGAGTAAAACGCCAAACGTAACCGAATTCTTCTCTTTCTATTGCCCGCACTGTTTTAAGTTTGAGCCGGTAGCAAAAGGGATTGCAGAAAACTTACCTGAAGGGGCTGAGTTTGTAAAAAATCATGTTAACTTTTTAGGGGGCGTTTCACCACAAGCACAAAGTAACCTGAGCTTTGCTTACTTAATTGCAAAAAAACATGGTCAAGCCGAAGCAGTAACAGCGCAAATTTTTAAAAGCATCCATATTCAGCGTGCACCATTAACAGAAATTAAAGACGTTAAGAAGTTATTAGAGCTTAACGCAATTGATAACAGCACATTTGATAACGATATTGCTAGTTTGCCTATCATAGCAGCTGAACGTGCCATGCAAGATAAGCAGAATAAATATTCTGAGCTTGGCGCATTAACTGGCGTACCTACATTTATCGTAAATGACAAATATAAAATCAATATTAATACAATCAAGAGCCAACAAGAACTTGATGAGTTAATTAGCTTTTTACTAAAACTATAATTTTTGGAGCACTATAATAATGATCAAATTAGTTAAAGCAGGGTTGCTTGCTGTATTACTCCCTTTAGCTGCAACCAGTTTTGCTGCCACTTACGAAGAGGGCGTACATTATGATGTCGTCTCTGATCGTGCAACCAGAAAGCCAGAAGTAAAAGAGTTTTTCTCTTTTTACTGCCCTGCATGTAATAACATGGAGCCACTGCTTGCTGAGATCAAACCTAAGCTAGACAAAAACGTAAAGTTCAAGAAAAGCCATGTGGATTTCGTGGGCGTTCGTGACCCAGAACATCAAACCATGATCAGCCAAGCACTAGCTACTGCTGAAGTACTACCGCAAAAAGATAAAATTATTTCAGCGATGTTTGACCACATTCACGCAAAGCGTGCTCGTTTTAATGAGCTTGCAGATGTAAAAGATGTATTTTTAGCGCAAGGTGTAGATGGCGACAAATTTGATAAACTATTTGAAAGCTTCTCGGTACGTACACTGAGCTCTAAAATGAAGCGCGACCAAGATTACTTTAAAGGAAAAGGGGCACTGCGTGGCGTTCCAACATTTATTGTTAATGGTAAATATAAGCTTAACTTAGGTGGCGAGTCAGGTATTTCATCGCCAGAAGATGTAAGCGCACTTATTAACTACTTAGCAAATAAATAAGTAGTTTAGTGAAATAAAAAAGCTCCGAAAGGAGCTTTTTTATTTGTAGAAGAAAATTCATTATGAAAAAAATTTTAATCTCAAGTTGTTTGTTAGGTTTGCCAGTACGTTATGATGGTAAAGGCCAAACAATATTGCACCCTCAACTTAATTTGTGGCAAAAGCAAAATAGATTAATCGTATTTTGTCCTGAGATTGCTGGTGGTTTACTCGTGCCTAGAGCGCCCGCTGAGATAAAGCAAAATCGAGTTATTACAAATACTGCTGAGGATGTAACAAGTGCATTTGAAGCTGGCGCTAATAAAGCATTAGCCCTTTGTAATAAGCATAATATCCGCTTTGCTTTACTAAAAGAGTCTAGCCCTTCGTGTGGCCGTAATACAATTTATGATGGAAGCCATAGTGGGGTGAAAGTAAAAGGCATGGGGCTGACCGCTAAGCTATTGGTAAAGCATCAAGTTAAAGTATTTAGTGAAGAGCAAATACCAGCACTTATCAAGGCGCTGGCATTATAGTATTAGATTTTATTTTCTCTGTAAAAATACACCAGATTCAATATGGTGTGTGTAAGGGAATTGATCAAATATTGCAAAGCGCTTAACTTCATGGGTTTGTGTTAAGTGATCAAGATCACGCTCTAACGTATCTGGGTTACATGATATATAAATAATATTCTCATAGTTAGCCACTAAATCACACGTTAGGGTATCCATGCCAGCACGAGGTGGGTCGACTAGAATGGTTTGGCAGTTGTAACTACTAAGGTCAATACCATCTAAGCGAGAGAAAGTACGCTCGCCTTTCATTGCCTGAGTAAACTCTTCGCTCGACATGCGAATAATATCTAAGTTAGTTACTTTGTTTTGAGCAATATTATATTGCGCTGAATGTACAGATGATTTTGATATTTCTGTTGCCAGCACTTTATTAAATGAGCCCGCAAGTGCAATTGAAAAGTTTCCGTTACCACAATACAGCTCTAGTAAATCATTGTTTAGTGGTTTACATAGCTCTTGTGCCCACTCTAACATTTTAATATTCACCTTCGCATTAGGCTGAGTAAAGCTATTTTCTACCTGTTGATAGATTAGCTCTTGGCCATTTACCACTAAACGCTCAGTAACAAAGTCATCGCCTAATTTTTCTTTTTGCTTACGTGCACGGCCAATAAAGTCAATTTTGTACTGGCTACTTAGCTTTTCTTTTAAGGCATTAATCTCAGTTAACCAGTTTTCATCAAGTGGCTTGTGATAAAGCAAGCTCACTAAAATTTCACCGCTGAGGGTCGATAAATAATCTATTTGGAATAATTTACGACGCAGTACTTCGCAGCCTTTTAAGTTATCAATCATTACCTGCATAACTTCACCTACTAAAGGAGCTGCAGGATCAAAGGTATCAACACGTATTTTATCTTTCGTTTGTTGATCAAACATAATGTGAAACAGATCGTCGCCATCGTGCCATACTCTAAATTCTGCACGTTGACGGTAGTTAATAGGCTCAGAGCTAAATACTTCTAACTGTTTTACACCGAAACGTTGAAACTGCTCTGTAATACGCTGCTCTTTTTCATTTAATTGTGCATCGTACTGCGTGGTATCTATATTTATAACTGCCATTAACGGTATAACCTTATCGTTGAGATCTGTTTATCGGCGCTATTGTAGGGAGCGAAGCGTATTTGTCTAGTTTTGATCAAATATAGTGAGCTTTTTTTAAGCATTTTACTACAGTATAGGCTTACTTGGCCGATAAAAGAGTAAGTCTAAATAGGAGTCTTCTCATGAAAATAGGTAACTTTAGTTTTGTTCCAAACAGCAATGCCAATAAATACAATACTAAGCAAGCAATGCCACAGCCTAAAATAGACTCCCCACCAACTAGCTATCAGCAACGCGGAAAAGAATTGGCAGCTGCCGTATTAGGTGACAAAATGGCAAAAGAATTAGGCTTGCCGGTTGCTGAAGCGAAAAAAGACAAACCATTATTTGATTTTAATGAAGTAGTCAAAAATGTTTTAGACTTTGTGACCAGCTCAGTAAAAAAAGCCAAAGCCAATGGTGCCGATGATGACAAGCTACAAGATATACTTAACCAGGCACGTAAAGGCGTGCAAACAGGTGTTGATGAAGCTATAGATGAATTAAAAGGTATGGGCGTATTTAATCAAGAGCTTGAAGAGGGTATTGATAAATCAAAAGAGGGCATCTTTAATGGCCTTGATAAATTTGAGCAGAACTTATTTAATCCTCAGCCAGCAAGCGTAACGGTTAGTCAATCGCAATATGTGAACCTTAGTAACAGCGCTGATTACACTTTTACCACCGCAGAAGGTGATGAGGTGAGTATTAGTTTTGCAGATGCTTATCAATCTCAGTCATCTAGTCGCTATCAGCAAACTGAAAGCTCAC
Source organism: Pseudoalteromonas sp. S1608 (assembly GCF_005887265.1). GTDB lineage: Bacteria > Pseudomonadota > Gammaproteobacteria > Enterobacterales > Alteromonadaceae > Pseudoalteromonas > Pseudoalteromonas undina. The sequence continues at coordinate 2,017 of NZ_PNDK01000033.1, read as the reverse complement.
AAGCATTTAGTACGCAATTTTCTGAATCTCGCGAGTTGTCATTTTCTATGTCAGTAAATGGAGAGCTTAATGAAGACGAACAGCAAGCTATAAATGATTTAATGGCAGAGTTACAAGATGTAAGTAAAACCTTTTTCAGTGGCGACTTAGATAAAGCATTTGAACAAGCCCAAGAACTCAGCTTAGGAAATGAACAGCTGGTGGCATTTTCAATGGACTTACGTCAAAGCAAAACTGTGGCAGCTATTAAAGAGTATGAACAAATTAAGCCAACCTCAGAAAAGGCCATTGCCGAAACTGTCGCGCCTTTTAATGATGATCTAAAATCGGCTTACTCTAAAGCGCAAGCACTAGGATTAGAAAGCCAGCTATCAGGTATCATTCAATGGCTAAATCAAGATCAACAAGAAATAGATAAACTGGTTGATTACACTAACACCATGTTTGAAAACTTAGATAAATTAAACACAGCTACTGCAAAACTAGACGCTGAGTAAAACTACTTTCTTTTATATAAGCCTCATGGCAAACTGCCGTTCTAAGTAAAGAGTAGGAATGGTAGTTTGTCAGCGCACATCATGGTATTTGATTCAGGTATAGGTGGAACCACAGTACTTGAGCATATTCAGCAAAGCATTCCTCACGCTCAATATAGTTACTTCATGGATAATGCATTATTGCCTTATGGTGCACAGTCGCAGCAGACTATAATTAGTCGCTTATGTGGACTAATCCAATTTATCAAAAATGAGTCGCTCAATGTCGACTTAATTGTTATAGCCTGCAATACCGCCTCAACATCTGCATTAAGTGCGGTACGTCAAATAACAGATATTCCAATTGTAGGGGTTGTACCTGCGATTAAGCCCGCAGCACAAATAACACAATCAAAGCATATTGGATTATTGGCAACCCCTGCTACAGTAGCAAGTTCATATACGGATACACTGATTAAAGAGCATGCCTCACTTATAACTACAAGCTTATATAGTAGTGTTGAATTGGTCACCCTGGCAGAAACATTCTTTTTTACCCAACACTTAGATATAGAAAAGCTGCACGCTGAGTTAAACCGATTAAATATTAATAAAGATATCGATGTGCTGGTATTAGGCTGTACTCACTTTCCTATTCTTGCTAAACCAATTAGTGATTACTTTAAAGCACATATAGAGTTGTTAGATTCTGGTGCGGCTATTGCTAAGCGAGTTAGATCTTTACTGAATTTAAGCTATGATCAAGCAGGCATAAAAAAGCCGCTGCGGTATTATGCAACGGCTGATATATGTAGTGATAAACTAGCCGTTAAGCAAGTTACACTGTTTGATCCGACTCTGAACGATAAGAGTTAGAATCATCTTCTTGTTTTTGTTTTGCTTCACGTACTTTTAAAGTACGTTGTTGGAACTCACTATCATTTAACTTAGCAATTGCGTTATCCGCATCAGCTTGAGCCATTTCAACAAAACCAAAGCCGCGACGTTTGCCAGTATTCTTATCTTTCAATAAACGAACATTAAATACCTTGCCTTGCTCTTCGAACAAAGCACGTACAACGCCTTCATTTGCGCGATAAGGAAGATTGCCAACATAAAGTGTTTTTGTTTTTACTTCGGCTTCTTCTGCATTTACTGATGACATTGCAGCAATGACAAGTCCACCAATTAATAAACCAGCACCAAATAGTAGTGCAGGGTCTAATGCTAGGCTTGCAAGTGCAAACTTAACGATAACAAAACCAACAACAGCAAGAATAACTGCAAAGATAAAAGATTTTTGATCGGGTAATTTCATTTTGATCTACCAATAAACAGGAAATAAACATTAATTTAACATTGTGAACTTGCTATCTTAACGTCTTAATTGAACATAGCAATGAAATTTATAGTAAATAGTTAATAAGAGTGCAAAAAACGACCTAAAGTAAGCTCTTTCCATACCATTTCAATAGTATTTGCTTGAAAGTTGAGCAAACAGTAAAAAGATCTAAAAAAAAGGTTGATCTGTTTTCGGATCT
>NZ_PNDK01000032.1:0-131221 GCF_005887265.1 Pseudoalteromonas sp. S1608 | reverse complement strand
CGCTTTGTGTATATGGTTTTTTAAGCGGGTTTATTGCCTACAGGTATAAAAAAACCTTGCGATGTTAACCGCAAGGTTTTTAAATTTCTCGAACCTCGAACCTCGAACCTCGAACCTCGAACCTCGAACCTCGAACCTTGAACCTCGAACCGATCTATATAATATTTTTACCCTGCTCCGGATCGCGCGATTCATCGGCTTGCTCGCGAATATCATCCGTATCACTGCTTACATCATCAATACTGTGTTCATGCTCTGTGTTTTTATGTTTTTGAGGATGCGGTTTCTCTTTAGTTTTTTCTGTTGTCTCTGTTTTAGCTTCGCTTGCTGTGGGGTAAATATCTTCACCTTGGCTATTGAGTAATACACGCTCTCTAGCATCGTCAGGCATACTTATATTATGTTGCGTAAAACTGTTAATTAACTCTCGCATTAGCTGTGAGGCTACTTTAACAATGCTGTATTGTTCGCCGTTGACCCAAAAGTAAACAGTAAAATTGATAGTGGCTGAGCCTAAGTTATCAACCAATACTTGGGGAGGTGGATCGCTAAGCACGGAGTTTTGATTTTTTATAACGCTAATAGCAAGACTTTGTGCGCCGCGAATGTCATTATCGTAGCCAATACCGATTGTGAAATGACCGCGCATCTTTGGATTAGCGGTTAAGTTTTTAATGGTATTTTTATACACAGTCGCATTGGGTATTTGAATATGATTGCCATCGTAGTCAACTAAAGTGGTTGCTCTTGCAGTTACTTTTTTAACAATGCCTATTCTACCATCGACTTCTATTACATCATCAATTTTGAATGGACGTTGTACACTCAAAAGTAAACTGGCAATAAAGTTCTCAGCAATATCCCGAAAGGCAAACCCTAAAATAAGCCCTATTAACCCAGTGCCACTCATAATAGCGACCGCGAATTCAGTCAAGCCAGCCAAACGTAAAAATAGGTAAAACCCGAGTAAAATAATTAAGGTACTAATGCCACGCCTAGCAACTAGGTGTACTAATTTACTGTTGGTCATGTAAGTAACGGGCTTTATTAACAAGCGTGATAATGGGGTGGCGATTAAATAACTAATCACCAAAATAATAATCCCTAAAAACAAAGTGGGCAGTAATTGCACGAATGAGTGTAGTAATTGCACGCTTTGCTCTTTTAAAAAGCCCCATGAAACCGAGTTTGGCTGAACGGTGTCGATTGCGGGAATAGATGCGTTATTAGCGAGTGTTGCAATTAAAGCGCTTAGCATAGGAGCCATCCGTGTTGGGTTGAGTTAATTAGGGTCTGTGTAAAACAATAGCAGCAAGTTTAATACCAAGGGGTATTTGTTTGGCAAACATCTTGCAATTAATTGGGAAAAGGGAGTTAGCTATGAGTGACTTTAAGCGTGGCCAAAGAGCCAAGCAGCCTAACCATATCCCTCTGCGTGGCTGGTGGGATATTGCAAAGCGAATTATAAAACAAATGAGCCGTGATAATTTATCCTTGGTGGCAGCAGGCGTGGCCTTTTACGCACTTCTTGCTATTTTTCCTGCCATTGCGGCGTTGGTGTCTGTGTATGCTTATTTTGCTTCACCGAACGATATTAGTGCGTATTTAAGTCAATTTATGGCTTTATTGCCGCAAAGTACCCAAGAGATTATTTTATCTCAGGTTTCAAGCCTTGCGCAAAAGTCTCAAACCAGTTTAAGTCTTAGCGCACTGGGCACTTTACTGCTCACTATTTGGAGTAGCTCTAAGGGCAGCCAAGCTTTGATCACCGCGTGTAATATTAGTTATCACGAATACGAAAAGCGTTCATTTTTTAAGGCGCAACTTGTACGTTTATTATTTTCAGTGGGCGCGATTGTGGTGGCGGTTATAGCATTGGTAATTATAGGTATATTACCGTTAGCACTTAACCTGTTAGGAATAAAAGAGAGTATTGATTTTTTAATCATGCTTATCTCATGGCCATTACTGGCACTAACCTTTAACTTTGCATTGTTAATTTTATATCGTTACGCGCCTCACAGAAAAGCAGCTAAGTGGCGCTGGGTTACCGTGGGCTCGTTCACTGCCACAGTATTATGGATTGTGGCATCTTTTGGCTTTTCCTTTTATGTATCTCATTTTGCCAGTTACAACGAAACATATGGCTCTTTAGGCGGGGTGGTTATTATGCTTATGTGGCTATTTATTAGCGCTTATATCATTATTTTAGGAGCTACAATTAATGCAGCGTTAGAGCAGCAAACGGCGCAAGACAGCACTATTGGACCAGATAAAAAAAGAGGGCAGCGAGGCGCATATGTTGCAGACCACCTTGATATTAAATAACTCTATTACTTTTATCAGAGCTTAATTACTTGGTTCGTTGTTATCAGCTGCATAAACGAGGTTTTGTGCAGCGGCTTTGAAAACAAATAGCCTTGACCATAATCACAACCTGCCTCAAGTAATAAATCCATTTGTAATTTTGTTTCTATGCCTTCGGCAATTACTTTTAAACCAAGCTGATGAGCCATCATAATAATTGCTTCACATAAGGCCAGCTCTTGGCTGTTTTTTTGAATATTATCAACAAAGCGTTTATCGATTTTTAGGTAGTCGGTATCCATTTCTTGTAAGTAAGCAAGCGATGAGTAACCAGTACCAAAATCATCGAGTGCTAATTGCATCCCTGATTTAACCAAGGCTTTTAGGCGGCTTTGGGTCAGCTCTTCAGGGTTAACCATCAAGCCTTCAGTAATTTCTGCCACAATACTCGATGCAGGTAAATTTGCTGTCTCAAGCATGCCATACCAATCGTCTATACCACTGTCTGTGGTTGCGAGCTGCACCGGCGATACGTTAATACTAATTTGAAATTCATCTTGAATGTGTTTTTTAATATCATTAAGTGTTTGCAGTGCTTCAGTAAATACAAATTGACCAAGCGCATTTATTTGTCTGGTTTCTTCAGCAAGAGGAATAAAATCGGCAGGGCTGATCAGCCCTTTTTCTGGGTGTTGCCAACGAATAAGTCCCTCAGCTTTATGAACGTGTAAATCATCAAGGGATACAATAGGCTGATAATATAACTCAAATTGTTCTAGCTCTATGGCTGAGCGAAGCTCTTTAAGCAACTGCATTCTTGCATTTGCATCTTCACGCATATCATGTGAGAAAAATTCAAAGTCATTTCGGCCGCTATTTTTTGCCTTATACATAGCTTGGTCAGCAGCTTTAAGCAGTTGCTCTGGGTTTTGGCCATCATCTGGCGCGCAGGCAATACCAATACTGGCACTGATATACACTTTTTCATCTTCAATAAAAATAGTCGAAGCAAGGCTAAGTAGCAGTGATTTTGCTATTTGTTTGATATTATCGCTACCGCGTAAGTCACTAAATACAATAACAAATTCATCGCCACCAATACGTGCTACAAAGTCAGCCTCTTTGGCTGTTTGCACAATTCGCTCAGATACTAATTTAAGTAATCTATCGCCATAATGATGGCCTAACGTATCATTAATATCTTTAAAGTGATCAATATCTAACAGCATAATGACCAGTTTTTGGTCGTGGTTGTTTACGCTCGTAAAGCGTTTATTTAACCGCTCTTTTAGTTCTAGTCGATTAGGTAAGTCGGTTAAATGATCAAAATGAGCTTGTCGCCAAATTAGCTCGTCAGCTTGTTTTTTCTCGGTTAGATCAGTAAAAATAGCAATACGGCTAGTTGGGGCTTTATTTTTATCGTAAATAGTATCTATGGTTAACCATTCAACATACAGCTCGCCATTTTTACGACGATTGGTTATTTCACCTTGCCAGCGGCCAGTTTTATTTATTGACTGCCACATGTAATCATAAAACTCTTTATCGTGTTTACCCGATGATAAAATACCCACCGTTTTATTGAGTACTTCTTTTCGAGAATACAAAGTTGTTTCACAAAATGCAGGGTTCACATCATAAATAACGCCATTTTCATCTGTGATTGCCATACCTTCACTGCTGTTGTTGTAAACTAATGACGCTAAATGCAAAGACTCTTGATTCTGCTTTCGTTGCGTGATGTTACTAATAACAATTATAAACTCATCCACTTTTTTCATTGGGCTGATTTTAGCTTCAAAGAACTGCTCGTTTTGTTTATGTTCAAGCTCAACAGTGACAGGAGCGCTCAGGGTTGTTAAGTACTCTTCTACTTGTTTTAAATTAGCACTAGAGAATAAACACGATAACTTTTTAGGCGGTGTTGAATGGCTATAATTTAACGATTTAATACGTCCACCGGTATCAAGTATATTGCCATTGGCATCTACACGTAAAAAAGCATCGGGTAGCGCATTAAGCAAGCTATTAAGCTCGTCATGTTTATGTTTAAGGCATGCTTCAGCCGTTAAGCGAGTTTCGGCCATATATTTAAAACGATGATAGAGTCTATTTAGCTCAGGACTATTGGGCTGCTCGTCGTCATGAGGCATATTACCGGCTGCTAAGCGGTTAACGGCCTGCGTTAAACTTTTAATCGGGTTTAAGATGCTTTTATTAACTAATCGTCTAGCCAATACGGCTAAAAGCAAAATGGTAATTAAAAATCCCAAAACCATTTTTACAAAGTTAATATCTATTTGCTCAAGTGTTTCATCTATTGGTTGAGTAATATAAATAGAGAGCTTATTGTTATTGCCATCACGATAGAGTGTTGTTTGATGGAAAACTCTTCGGATACCATCTTTTCCTTTAAAAATAACACCAGCTTGCAAGTTATGCGCTAAATCGAACTTTTCCAATTTGTTGCCTAGTCTATCGGCTGAAAAAGGGTAGTTAGCTAAAATACTACCGTTAGAGTCAGTAATGACAGCTCTGATTTCTGTCGATAAATTTAAAGTATTAAGTGCCGAGCTCCACCAGTCTAAAGCGATTACGGTCACAATAACGCCTTCAATATCATTATTTTCATTTAAGATAGGGTAAGCAAAGTTAATACTTTGCGCTTTGAGGCTGCGATCGTGCTGGAAATGGCCAATACTGAACTCTTTACTGGTGATCGCGTTTTTAAAATAGGGACGGTCGCTAATGTTAATATTAGTGTCGCTACTTTTTGAGGTACAAATTAGGTCACCATTTTTATTTACTATACCAATATTCGCGATATTACCATTGAGTGCCTTAACATCTAAAAAATACGCAGGACAAGTAGAGGGTAAAGATTGAATGTTTTTCTGTTTTTTTGCTAAAAACTCAGTAACTTTTTTGACATCATCAATCATGCTTTGTTGTTTGATAATTAGTTGCTCAGTGATGGTGCGCACTTTTGTCTCGTGCTCTTTAATGGCTGCGTCACGACTAAACCACAAGGTTACTAAAATAATAGCAGCAACAGGTATGCAAATTAGCATAAGAAGGCGGTAGAGTTGATGTTTTAATGATGAAGTAAAAATAGTCGTATCCAAATTAGTGCAAAGTAGAGTGACGCTTGATAATCCTACTATAAATAACCATTGAAGTACTAAGGTTATATCTAAGATTTTGCAATAAAATAGTGTTGCATATGATTGAAATATATTAATTTACGTATGAAAAACATGATGAAATAATAATTTAATCCCTTATATATTTACATAACATATTAGGCAAAAAATGAAAATAACCAAAGTTTTAACTGCTTATGCTACCCAAGATGGGGATGGCGTCAATATCCGTCGTATTCCAGGATTTGATGGTAAATATTTAGACCCATTTTTAATGATTGATGAGCTTAAATCTGATGATGAGAGTGACTATATTGGTGGTTTTCCTCCTCACCCTCATCGCGGTATCGAAACTTTTACCTATATTTTAAAAGGAGGATTTGAGCATAAAGATCAAATGGGTAACACAGAAGCGATTCGCGCCGGTGACGTGCAATGGATGAGCACCGGTAGTGGTGTTATGCACAGTGAAATGCCACTTGCTGATGCTGAAAAAGGCTTACATGGCTTTCAAATTTGGCTCAATATGCCAAGCGCTGACAAAATGCGTGAGCCGCAATACCAGGATACCACAGAGCATCCAGCACCGAGGTTTACTAATCAACAAGGTATTAGTCTTAAAGCGCTAGCAGGGACATGGCAATTTGATTCACAGCAATTGGTTTCAAGCTTACAAAACTTAGCCGCTAATGGTGCTATAGCCGATGTGGCTTTGCCTGCAGGTAAGGAGCTTTATCTACCAGCACTAAAACAGCAAAAAGTGATGATTTACATACACACTGGATCATTAGAATCAGCGCAAAGTGAAATCTTTGATGCAGGAAAATTACTTATTGTTGAGCCATCGAGTGATATTTGCATACGTGCCGAAAAAGCAGCAGGTGTTCTGATTTTAGCAGCTGATCCGCTTAATCAGCCAATTGCACATATGGGGCCGTTTGTAATGACCACTGAAGCTGAAATTCGCCAAGCGGTTAGCGATTATCAAAACGGTTATTTTGGCTCACTGTCGTGACGATTTAATGTAGGAGTGAATTTTAAGCGAGTAGTTTTAATAACCAACTGTATTTTTTTACCATGTTGGTGTCTCCCTTTGCCGACTCCACAACCGCGCCTGCGGTAAAAGCACTAAGGAGCCCCACTTTTGTTGCGGCAAAACGTTTGGCTCGATATTTTATTGCCGTAAGGTGCTGACGCTTTAGCTCAGATCGCATCACGACTTCTTTGTGTAGCTGTTGCACTCGAGCATTCGGTGAGTTGATCAAGTAATTGATTAACATAATAGTATATGCCTTATAATTTAAGCAGCTGCTTTAGACTATTTAGCGTCTTAGTAAAGCCAATTTTTTTGCTTAGATAAACTGCGTTTCGCCACAGCCAAATTAAGCATAAAATTTGTAGGCTGATCACTACAGTAATGCTCAGCCAAATCGAGCTAAATAAGTCAAAAGTCGCAAAGCCTACAATACCTAAAAACCCGACCCACAGTAACACCAAGCCACTGGCAAAACATCCAAGTAGGATAGTGATCAGTGCTAAGGATCTTAACGACAATTTCCATTCAGCTATAGCAAGCTGATGCGTCAACTTTCCTTGTTGATGATAATCATCCTTGAGCTGTGCTGCATAATCAGCAAGCTTTGCAATATGATCTTGCCAGTCATCGGCATGTTTAGCCGATGACTGCGAATCTGTCGATTGTGATTCACTTGATGTTGAATGTAGGTTTTGCATTAGTATTACTTACGACGAAATAGTGCAGTAACTAACATACCAGCAGCAAATGCAAGACCAGCCGTTGCTAATGGGTTTTCTGATGCGAGTTGACGAGTCTTAGAAGTACATTCTTCTAACTTCTCGCGAGCTGCTAATTGTTTCTCATTAAGTGTTTCTGCTGAGCTGCTTGCTCCTTTACGAACGCCATTTTCAGCTACCGCCGCTTTACTCGATAATGCATCTACTGCGTCATGCGCAGCTGATGTTGCCTTATCTGTTAACGGGGCCTCAATCTCTTGTTTTGCATCAATAGTAGTTTTGCTCTTAGTTGCCGTAGCCATAATCAATCCTTAATAGTTTTTTAAAAGTAATTATTAAGGTGCAATGATTAAACCAGTTTTTAACTCATTGTTTTTTATGGATTGTATTTTATTTACTAATTTTTAGTAGGTTTATAGCTGTAACTATTGCGACAACAGTTTGTAATTTTTACAAACTAAGGCGTTTTGATCATTCGAGGTTGATTTTTCCTTTGCTTACTCGGTTATACATTTCAGGTCACGATTTAGTTGCACCTAGTTCGAATAAACAAAGCCCTACACACCCTAAATAAATTGTAATTATTCACTGTTTATTCATTAAGCAAATAATGCCGGCAAGCTAATAAAAAAAACGATAAAAAATTTTTTACTGACTGATCAGATTTTTTACTAAACAATTCAACCGCTTTAATCTGAGCCTTATTTTTTCAGGCTTCGCGGGGCGCTAAAGCTGGGTGACTTACTTGACAAAAAGGCTTGTCAAGCCCTAAACTGGAGCACTGTGGTAAAAAGTGGTGTTTAGTGGATCAAACTGGATCGGGTTAATCAAAAAGTTGATTAAAATAATTTTACAATAGGCTTTTTATGTTTCGTGGCGCAAGTTCACTGAGTTTGGATGATAAAGGACGTTTTGCGGTACCAACAAAATACCGAGACACGCTATTGTCTGAAGATCAGGGAACGGTTATTTGCACTGTTGCACTCAATGAGCCTTGCCTTTGGTTATACCCCCTTGCTGAATGGTTAGAAATAGAAAGCCGTTTAGCAAAAATATCTAATATGAATCCCAGAGCGCGACGGATGCAACGTATGTTGTTAGGTAATGCGACAGAGTATCAGCTTGATAAAAACGGTCGAATTTTGCTGGCGCCTTCTTTGCGCTCACATGCAGAACTTGGCAAAAAAATTATGCTGGTGGGCTTAATGAATAAATTTGAGATTTGGGATGAGGCGCGTTGGCACGAACAAATGCGCCAAGACACTGAGCTTGAAAGGCTTGGTGAATTTGAACCGAATGACGATTTAGATAACTTTACCCTCTAGCAGCAAAACAAAAAGGCAAAAAATAGCTAATGACAGCGCAATTTGAACACGTATCCGTATTAATGGAAGAAACCATAGATGCACTTGCAATTAAGCCAGACGGCATTTATATGGATGGCACCTTTGGACGTGGCGGACATTCAGGGCAAATATTAGCGCGCTTGGGCGACGCTGGTCGCTTGCAGGCTATTGATCAAGATCCACAAGCTATAAAGTCAGCAGAAAAGTTTGCCGATGATTCACGTTTTTCGATTGCTCACTCACGGTTCTCAAAGTTATACGAAGTTGCTGAGCAAAACGATCTAATTGGTAAAGTTGATGGCATTTTACTTGATATTGGTGTGTCGTCACCGCAGTTAGATGATGCCGCTCGTGGCTTTAGTTTTATGAAAGACGGCCCGCTTGATATGCGAATGGATCCAAGCACAGGCCGTAGCGCTGCGCAGTGGTTAGCTGAAGCGGAACTAGATGACATTACCCATGTGATCAAAAAGCTAGGTGAAGAAAAGTTTGGTAAGCGCATTGCGCACAAGATATTGGAAGTGCGTGAACATACGCCAATTACTACCACTAAACAGCTCGCAGATTTAGTTGATGAAGCAGTACCCGTTAAAGATAAGTTTAAACATCCTGCAACGCGCACGTTTCAGGCAATTCGTATTTATATCAATAGCGAGTTAGAGGAAATTCAAACCGCACTACAAGCGGCGATTAAAGTTCTTAAGCCGGGTGGTCGCTTAGTTGTTATTTCTTTTCACTCTTTAGAAGATCGCATTGTAAAACAATTTATTAAAAAACAGAGTAAGGGAGAAGCGATACCCAGAGGTCTGCCTTTAACCGACGCACAAATAAATAAAAACCTGACGTTAAAAGCAGTGGGTAAAGCTATTAAACCAAGTGCTGATGAAGTGGCTCGCAATCCACGCTCTCGTAGCTCAGTACTAAGGATTGCACAGAGGTTGGGATGAGTAAAAAAGCGAGTTATCGCCAACCCAATCTATTTATTGAAATAATTAAAGGCCTAGGTGCGAACAAGATCACCTTGGCCTTGTTGGTTGTGATATTCGCGTCAAGTTTGAGCGTGGTGCAGGTAACTCATTTATCTCGTGCGCAATTAATTGAGCAAGATTCGTTACTGCAAGAGCGTGATGAATTGGATTTAGAGTGGCGTTATTTTTTAGTGGAAGAAGAATTTTATTCGCAACATGCACGCATTGAAGAAGTGGCAACGTCACAATTAGAAATGAAGCGGCCAACCAGCCAAGATGAGCAGGTAATTATATTACAATGAGAACGCGAGGCAAAAAACCAGTCAACAACCTAATCGCATGGCGCTTTATTTTAGTGTGCGCGGTGATTTTTTTAGTGTTTGTGACTTTGGTATCGCGCGCCGCATATTTGCAAGTAATTGAACCCGATAAGGCTCGCTCCGAAAGTGACAAGCGTACAGTACGTGTTGAAAAATTGCATGTGCAACGCGGTATGATCTTCGATCGTAACGGTAAAGAGTTAGCTGTTAGTGTGCCTGTAGTCAGTGTGTATGCAGATCCTAAAGCTTTGCATAAATCACTGGTGAGCAAAGTGCTCAGACAAGCCCGTAAAAATGGTGAAGATCAGCAAACTCTGCGTGAAAATGTCGCTGAGTTAAACAAGCGTACCGCTCTGTATTATAAAAACGATTTGCGCTGGCGTGAACTTGCCGATGTACTGCGTATTGATCCGAGCAAAATTAATACCCGACTACTTGATGATCCTACTCGTCGCTTTGTTTACTTAAAACGCCAAGTTACTCCAGCTGTTGCTAATTACATTGGCGATTTACGCCTGCCGGGTATTCACCTTTTAGATGAATCAAAACGCTATTACCCTGCCGGTGAGGTCAGTGCGCATATCATTGGTTTTACTAATATCGATGGCAAAGGCATTGAAGGCATAGAAAAGCTTTACGAAAATGCACTCACAGGTGAAGAAGGCCGACGTACGATTCGAAAAGATGCCCAAGGACGTGAAGTTGAAGTGCTTGATGAGCGCGAGCGAGTGGAGCCTGAGAGTATTCAACTGAGTATTGATCAGCGTATTCAGGCGATTGCCTACAAAGCGGTTAAATCAGCGGTATTAACTTACAAGGCCACTTCAGGCTCAGCCATGGTGGTTGATGTTAAAACTGGTGAAGTTTTGGCTATGGTAAATAGTCCTTCATTTAATCCTAACAATTTAAGCGGTGCGGCTCCTCATAAGCGTCGTAACCGTGCAATTACCGATTTGTTTGAACCCGGCTCAACTGTTAAGCCTCTAGCCATTTTAGCTGGATTAGACTACGGCACAATCCAACCGGATGACAAAGTTGATACCTACCCAGGCTGGATGCGTTTAGGGGGCAGCTTAGTACAAGATACCCGTAATCATGGTGAAATGACGCTGCGCGAAATTTTAAAATACTCCAGTAATATGGGCGTAACAAAAATAAGCCAAACCGTACCCAAAGACTATTTTGTTGGTCTTTACCAAAAGGTGGGTTTTGGCAGTGATAGTGGTACCGGCATGGTCGGGGAAAGTAGTGGTTTATTTTACCCAAACCGTCGTTGGTCAGATCACGAAATTGCCGCACTTTCGTTTGGTTACAATATTGCCGTGAGTACCGCGCAAATGGCTCGTTTTTACGCCATGTTAGGTGCGGGTGGGGTGAACCGCCCACTCACTGTACTAAAGCAAGACTCTATACCTGAAGGTGAACGTGTTTTTCAGCAACAAGATGTTGAAGCTGTAGTTCATATGATGGAAAGCGTATTTGAAGAAGGTGGTACTGCACGTCGTATTAAAGTTGATGGCTACCGTGCTGCTGGTAAAACGGGTACTTCTAAAAAGGCCGCTGCAGGTGGTTATGGTGACGAATATGTAGGTTATTTTGCGGGCATTGCCCCTGCGAGTAATCCGCGATTAGCCGTTGTGGTATTGATCAACGAGCCCGGTGGAGATGTTTATTACGGTGGCGCAACGGCAGGTCCGGCGTTTGCAGAAATAATCTCTAATTCATTAAGAATTTTAAACGTTGCCCCAGATAAAGACTCGGTGGCATACGTGAAGGGCAAAGATGATGGTGCGTGATTTACACACAATTTTAAAATATTTAGAAATAGATGCAGCACGTTTAATGGTAAACGAGTTGCGTTTAGACAGCCGCGATGTAAAATCTGGTGATGTGTTTGTGGCAATAAAAGGTCATCAGCTTGATGGCGGACAGTTTATTGATAAAGCAATTGAGAATGGTGCCAGTGCAATTATTGCCGACAGACTGTGTGAATTTGAAAGTGATTTTGAGCCGCTTTATTTAGTCTCAGAGTTGAATAAGAAACTGCCTGTATTGGCGAGTCAATTTTACCAACAACCGAGCAAGCACTTAGATTTAGTTGGCGTAACGGGCACCAATGGTAAATCGACTACCACAGCAATGATTGCTCATTTAGCGCAATTTTGTCATACCCAAGCCGCTATTATAGGCACGCTCGGTTATGGCCATCCAGATAATTTAACACCGCTACAAAACACCACACCATCAACGGTTGATTTACAGCATATTTTAAGTGACTTAAAAGAGCAGCAACATCGCTTAGTAGCGATGGAAGTATCATCGCATGGTCTTGTGCAGCACCGTGTTGATCAGTGCCATTTCAAAGCGGCGGTATTTACTAACCTATCTCGTGATCATCTAGATTATCATGGTGACATGGATAGTTACGGTGATGCCAAATTGATGCTGTTTCGTGATTTTGATGCTGCCAATGTCATTCTTAACCAAGATGACGGACAAGCAGAGCAATGGATTGAAAAATATAGCTTTAGTAAACTAATTTGTTATGGCCGTAAAAACTTAGCCCCTAAAAACGCTCAGTTTGTGTATTTTTCTGATGTTAGCTATTCAGCAACCGGTATTTCGGCGCAATTAACTACAAGTTGGGGTGATATTGCCATAAAATCACCGTTATATGGTGAATTTAATCTATACAATTTAACCGCTGCTTTAGCCACATTATTAGCGCTAGGTTACCCATTAACGCAATTAGTGGCAGGGTGTGAGTATTTGCAACCTGTAGCAGGCAGAATGCAAGCATTTACAGCGCCAAATATGCCTACTTGCGTAGTTGATTATGCACATACGCCAGATGCACTCGCACTAGCGTTACAAGCGCTGCAACAACATGTACCAGGTGGAGTGAGTTGTGTATTTGGTTGCGGCGGCGACAGAGATAAAGGTAAACGTGTACTAATGGCACAAGCTGCAGAGCAGTTTGCAGACAAAGTGATCATTACCAGTGATAACCCACGCTCTGAAGACCCTAATGACATTATTAATGATGTAGCTGCGGGATTAACACACCCACAAAACGCCCATTTAGAGGCCGACCGTGGTGCTGCAATACAATTTGCTATAGATAACGCAAAAGCCGGTGAGGTTATTTTAATTGCCGGTAAAGGGCATGAAGACTATCAAATTATAGGTAACAAACGCATCGATTTTTGCGACCGCCAATTTGTACAACAACAATTAAAAAAAGCAGTAAGAGGGTCTCAAGCATGATCCCTATGGATTTTGATTGGCTAGCTAATGTGCTAGCAACCGATTATCAAGGTGATAATCGCAAGGTGATAAATATAAACACCGATACCCGTACTTTGTGTGATGGTGAAGTGTTTTTGGCGCTTAAGGGCCCAAATTTTGATGGCCATAAATTTATTGAACAAGCAAAACAAAAAGGCGCTATAGGAGTCATTGTCGATCACGCTGTTGATACCGATATTGCTCAATTTGTAGTTGCCGATACCCGTATTGCATTAGGCACAATTGGTACAGCAGTGATGGCGCAAGTTGCACCTAAAACTATCGCTATTACTGGCAGTGTAGGTAAAACAACAGTTAAAGAAATGTGTGCCGCTATTTTATCAAGTAAAGGGGATGTTTTAGCGACTAAAGGCAACTTTAATAATGATATTGGCGTGCCTCTTACCTTATTGAGATTAGAGCCACAGCACCGTTATGCGGTTATTGAGCTCGGTGCAAACCATATTGGTGAAATTGCCTACACTACCGCCATGACCAAACCAGATGTTGCCGTGGTATGTAATGTTGCGGCGGCGCATTTAGAAGGTTTTGGTAGCCTGCAAGGGGTAGCACAAGCCAAAGGCGAAATTTACGATGGTTTAAAAGACGATGGCATTGCCATTGTTAATTGCGATAGCGAGTTTAGTCAGTATTGGCTTGATAAATTAGCAGCGCGAAAGGTTAAATGTTTTTCTAGCAGTGAAAAACTGGATATTTGGGCTGAGGACATCAGCCTAGATGCACAAGCTCGCGCAAGCTTTATGTTATGTACCAAACAACACAGAGTACCGGTAACGTTAGCATTGCCAGGCAAGCATAATATTAGCAACGCGCTTATTGCTGCGGCATTAACCAGTGAGTTTGACGTGTCACTTGAAGAAATTGCCAGCGCCTTAGCGACCATGGGTGAAGTTAAAGGGCGGGTTAACCTGATTGAAGCCAGTGAGTCACTCACCATTATTGATGATACTTATAATGCCAACGTTAAATCGGTAAAAGCGGCGATTGATTTACTTAGCGATATTCAAGGTCATCGTATTTTGGCTTTGGGTGATATGGGGGAGCTTGGTGAAGATGCTCGTAAGTATCATCAAGAAGTGGGCGAATATGCATTAGCGCAAGGCATTGATGAGCTATTTACACTCGGTGTATTAAGTAAGTCAGCAAGTGATGTATTTGAGCTGCCTAATCGTCACTTTTCAAATCGTGAGCAAATGCTGCAGCAAATTCAAAACAGTATTAGCAAAGTAGATAAAAAAATTACCCTTGTCGTGAAAGGATCACGCAGTTCTCGCATGGAGCTTTTAGTAACCGATTTAGTTAATGGCCAGCAACAAGCCATCAATGGAGTATCATAATGTTAGTTTGGCTGGCTGAGTATTTAACTCAATATTATAGTGGCTTTAATGTTTTTTCGTATTTAACTCTTCGTGCCATTTTAGGTATTTTGACCGCGTTAATTATGTCGCTTTATTTGGGGCCAAAGTTAATTCGTGGTTTACAGCGCATGCAAATTGGGCAAACAGTACGTGATGATGGTCCGCAATCACACTTGTCTAAATCGGGTACACCGACCATGGGTGGCTTACTTATTTTAGCGGCAATATTCACCAGCACTTTATTGTGGGCTGATTTGTCTAATAAATACGTATGGGCCACATTGTTTGTGATTGGCTCATTGGGGATTGTTGGCTTTATTGACGATTACCGCAAAGTGATCCGCAAAGATCCTAAAGGACTGATTGCTAAGTGGAAGTATTTTTGGCAATCAGTAATTGCATTGGTTGTAGCAACTGCACTTTACATGACCAGTACCCAAGCGACAGAGACATCTCTTGTTGTACCATTTTTTAAAGATGTACTGCCACAGCTAGGACTGTTTTATATCGTAATCACGTATTTTGCATTAGTGGGCACCTCAAACGCGGTAAACTTAACCGACGGACTAGATGGCTTAGCTATTGTGCCAACAATTTTAGTGGCTGCAGCGCTGGCTATTATTGCTTATTTAACCGGTAATATTAACTTTTCAGCTTATTTACATATTCCGCATTTGCCACTTGCCAGTGAATTGGTAGTGGTGTGTACCGCTATTGTGGGTGCAGGGTTAGGCTTTTTATGGTTTAACACCTACCCAGCACAAGTGTTTATGGGCGATGTAGGCTCGTTAGCTTTAGGTGGTGCATTAGGTATTATTGCTGTGCTGGTTCGCCAAGAGTTATTACTTATTATTATGGGGGGCGTGTTTGTAATGGAAGCGCTGTCTGTAATTTTACAAGTTGGCTCTTATAAATTACGCGGCCAACGTATTTTTAAAATGGCGCCGATTCACCATCACTACGAACTTAAAGGATGGCCAGAGCCACGCGTTATTGTGCGCTTTTGGATAATTTCTATTGTGCTGGTGCTCGCTGGCCTTGCGACATTAAAGATCCGATAAATGCAGTATTTAAACGAGATAAAAAATAAACAAATAACAGTGCTCGGACTCGGTGTAACCGGTCTGGGCATTGTGCGTTTTTTATTATCTCAAGGAATACAGCCCAATGTAGTCGATAGCCGAGAAAATCCTCCCGGTGTTGATTGGCTCAAGCAACATGCCGCTAATCTTAATACTCACTTTGGTGATTTAAATAATGCGGCACTCAGTGCTTGCGATATGATCATTATTAGTCCCGGGCTAAGTTTAAAAACCCCTGCGGTTGCACAGGCAATGAATGCCGGCGTAGAAGTGATTGGTGATGTTGAGCTATTTGCCCGCATTAACACTAAACCAGTTGTTGCGGTAACAGGCTCAAATGGCAAATCAACGGTAGTAACCCTTGCCTACGAAGTATTAAAAACCGCAGGTTATAAAGTAGCATTGGGCGGCAATATTGGCACAGCTGTGCTGGATTTACTTGACGGTGACTTTGATGTATTTGTACTGGAACTATCGAGTTTTCAGCTTGATACCACTGACAGCTTAAAAGCCAGCAGTGCAACTGTGCTTAATATTTCAGAAGATCATCTCGATCGCTATGATAGCTATCAAGCTTATATAGATTCAAAGTTAAGTATTTATAACGGCGCTGAACTTTTAGTGATTAATGCTGACGATAGACAAACCCACCCAGTGAGTCGCACGTTAGCACCACAAGTTAGTTTTGGAGAAACACAAGGTGATTACCACTTAGCACAGCATAATAACGAAGCGTACTTTATGGTAAAGGGCGAAGCTTATTTACCAGTCAGTACTTTAGCTGTTGTTGGTAAGCATAACTATTTAAACACATTGGCAGTAATGGCGTTACTCAGTCCGTTTGAAATAACTAAAGCGCATTATAAAACTGCATTATCTCAATTTAATGGATTGGCACATCGTTGCCAGTTTGTGGGTGAGCTTAATAGCGTTAAGTATTTCAATGACTCTAAAGCCACTAATGTAGGCGCAACAATAGCGGCTATTGATAGTTTAGCGGGTGAACAACAAAACTTAGTGGTTATTGCTGGTGGTGATGCAAAAGGCGCCGATTTAGAGGCACTTAAACCTTATGTTGAGCAACACGTTAAAGCCCTCATTTGCTTTGGTAAAGATGCAAAAGAGTTAGTGGCACTAACTGCTAAAGGTCATTTAACCACTAACATGTCTGAAGCTGTGGCGCTTGCTAAACAATTAAGTACGTCAGGCGATACGGTTTTATTAGCTCCAGCCTGCGCCAGTATAGATATGTACAACAACTATATGCAGCGCGGCGATGATTTTGTGCATTGTGTATTGCAGGAGCTGCCATGATAGCTTTTGCGGATATTAAAGAGGCATTTACTCCTAAACCTTCGGCGCAGCTTTATGATGTGCCGCTCCTTTATTGCATGTTAATGCTAATAGGGGTTGGCTTTGTGATGGTAACTAGTGCTTCAATGCCGACGGCCGATAGGCTGTTTGGCAATATTTATCATTTTACTATCCGCCACGGTATTTTTTTAGGGCTCTCGTTTTGTTTATTTTGCATTAGTACTCAAGTACCTATGTCGTGGTGGAAAAAAGCTAACCCCTACTTATTACTAATCGGCTTAGTGTTGTTATTGGTAGTGCTAATTGTGGGGCGAGAAGTGAATGGTTCGACCCGCTGGATACCTATAGGGCCATTTAATATTCAGGCTTCCGAGCTCGCTAAATTATTCTTTTTTAGTTATATCGCTGGCTATTTAGTGCGTAAGCGCAGTGAAGTACAAGAAAACATAAAAGGCTTTGCTAAACCTATCGCGGTATTTGCCGTTTATGCGGCACTTATTTTAATGCAGCCCGATTTAGGAACCGTGGTGGTGATGTTTGTTACTACGGTTGGTTTATTGTTTTTAGCTGGTGCTAAGCTTTGGCAATTTTTTGCACTTATTTTAACCGGTATTGCGCTGGTGGTTGGGTTGATTGTGTTTGAGCCCTATCGTATGGCGCGTGTGGTGGGTTTTTTAGAGCCTTGGGACGATCCTTTTGGTAAAGGTTATCAATTAGTGCAATCACTGATGGCTTACAGTCAAGGTGATTGGTTTGGCCAAGGCTTAGGTAATAGCGTACAAAAATTACAATATTTACCGGAAGCACACACCGATTTTATTTTTGCCGTGATTGCTGAAGAACTTGGTTTTATGGGCGTATTGAGTATTTTAATGGTATTAGGAACATTAGTATTTAGAGCGCTACTAATTGGCCAAAATGCGCTTAAAAACGGTAAAGAATATGAAGGCTATTTAGCTTTAGCTATCGGTATTTGGTTTGCATTTCAAACTATGGTTAATGTAGGCGCCAGTGCCGGTATATTACCAACCAAAGGACTAACCCTACCGTTTATTTCCTATGGTGGCTCAAGTTTATTAATGATGACCATAGCCACTGGTATTTTATTACGGGTAGATTTTGAAACGAAGATGGCAACCAAACAGGCCACGTCGGGGGGAGCTAAACGATGAGTAAAAAAATAGTCGTTGTAGCAGGGGGCACAGGTGGACATATTTTCCCAGGGATTGCGGTTGCTGATTATCTCAAACAGCAAGGTTGGCAAGTTAGCTGGATAGGCACTCCTGATAAAATGGAAGCCAGTGTCGTGCCCAAGCACAACATAGAAATTGATTTTATTGATGTAAAAGGCGTGCGAGGTAATGGTTTAAAACGCCTCATTAAAGCGCCATTCATGGTTATTAATGCAATATTGCAGGCGCGTAAAGTATTAAAACAACAACGCCCTGACGTGGTTTTAGCTATGGGCGGCTACGTGACAGGCCCTACGGGTATTGCGGCAAAAAGTCTCGGTATCCCTTTGGTAATTCATGAGCAAAACGCCGTAGCTGGTATGAGCAATAAATGGCTAGCGAAATTTGCGAATCGCGTATTAGCTGCATTTCCAAGTGCTTTTGCCAGTGGTAAAGCTGAGCTGGTGGGTAACCCTGTGCGTCAGAGTGTAGTTGATATACCTAAGCGGGAAATATCAAGTCCAATTAATATGCTTGTAGTGGGTGGCTCACTAGGTGCGCAAGTACTTAACCAAACACTGCCTGAAGCATTTAAGCGCTTAAATGATACCTGTGCCATTAATGTTTGGCACCAAACTGGTAAAGGCCATTTTGCTAGTGTGAGCGAAAGTTACCAGCAGCAACAAATGGGCGATGAACAAGTAACTGTTGCTGAATTTATTGATGATATGGATACCGCTTATAGCTGGGCCGATATTGTGATTTGTCGCGCCGGAGCGCTAACGGTTAGTGAAATTGCTGCAGCAGGTAAAATGGCGGTATTTGTACCGTTTCCACATGCGGTTGATGATCACCAAACAGCAAATGCACAGTATTTAGTAATGGCAGAAGGGGCATTATTAATGCCACAGGGGCAATTTAATCAGCGCAGCATTGTTGAACTTTTAAGTCCCTATTTAGCCGAACCTTTATTAATAACTAAAATGGCTGCTAAAGCAAAGCAGCAGGCTATTTTAGATGCCACAGCCAGCGTCGCTATGCACTGTGAGCAAGTAACAAATAAGAGAATATAAGTGAAACAGACATTAGCAAAAGAAAAATATACACGCCCTGCGATGCGCCGCATTGAAACTATTCACTTTGTAGGAATAGGTGGTGCAGGTATGGGCGGTATTGCAGAAGTATTGGCTTTTGAAGGTTACCGTATTACCGGCTCGGATATAGCGCATAGCGCCATGACCGAGCGTTTAATTCAAGCGGGCGCTGAAGTATTTATTGGCCATCATGAAAATAATGTAAAAGACGCTAATGTGGTGGTGGTTTCAAGTGCAATTGATAAAACAAACCCTGAAATTCAAGCCGCGCAAGCTGCGCGTATTCCGGTGGTTCGCCGTGCAGAAATGTTAGCTGAGCTGATGCGTTTTCGTCATGGTATTGCCATTGCCGGTACCCATGGTAAAACCACAACAACTAGTTTAATTGCCAGCATTTATGCACAAGCAGGGCTCGATCCAACCTTTATTATTGGTGGTTTATTAAATAGTGCTGGCAGCAATGCTAAAGTAGGCAAAAGCGACTTTTTAATCGCTGAAGCGGATGAAAGCGATGCTTCATTTTTGCATTTACAGCCAATGGTATCGGTGATCACTAATATTGAAGAAGATCACATGGAAACTTACGGCGGCAGCTTAGAAAAAATGAAAGATACTTATGTTGAATTCATTCATAACCTGCCGTTTTACGGGCTAGCTGTAGTGTGTATAGATTCAGACGTTGCCGCAGAATTAATACCTCGCTTTGGTCGTCCGGTGATCACTTATGGTGAATCGCAAGATGCTGACTATCGAATGAGTGAATTTAGCCAAACAGCCAATACATGCCAATTTACTGTTACTAATAAACAAGGCGAGAGTTTAACCGCCAAGTTAAATATGCCAGGTAAACACAATGCCCTAAATGCAACCGCAGCGATTGCGGTGACAAAAGATCAAAACATAGCTAATCATGCAATTTTAGCGGCATTAGATACTTTTGAAGGCATTGGCCGTCGTTTTCAGCATTATGGTGAATTTGAAAACGAATGCGGTAATGTGATGTTAGTAGATGACTATGGTCATCACCCATCAGAAGTGGCAGCTACCATCACCGCAGCGCGAGAAGGCTGGCCTGATAAGCGTTTAGTGATGGTTTATCAGCCGCATCGCTATACCCGTACTCGCGATTTATACGAAGATTTTGTGAAAGTACTCGCTGAGGTTGATCAGTTGCTATTGCTTGATGTTTACAGTGCAGGCGAAGAGCCGATTGTGGGCGCTGATAGTAAGAGTTTATGCCGCAGTTTACGCCAGCGTGGCAAAGAGCCATTGCATGTGGCTTCAAGCTCAGAGCTTGCAGGTGTACTTGCTAACTGCCTACAAAATAATGACTTAGTACTTACGCAAGGCGCAGGTAACATAGGTCAGCTAGTTAAAAGTTTAGCAGCAACAAATATGTCGATAGAAAAATTAAAGCAAGGTGAAGTATGACACAGGTAAGTTCCCAGTTCGGTAAAGTAGCGGTGCTGCTAGGTGGAAACTCAGCAGAGCGCGACGTGTCATTAAAATCTGGTCAAGCAGTCCTTAATGCACTTCTTGCCTGTGGCATTGATGCGATTGCGTTTGACCCTCAAAATCGCTCATTGTGGGAATTAAAAGACTTAAATGTTGATCGCGTTTTTATTGCGCTGCATGGCCGAGGTGGTGAAGATGGCACAGTACAAGGTGCTTTAGAGTTTATGAACTTGCCTTACACTGGCAGTAATGTATTGGGTTCAGCATTGGCAATGGATAAAATTCGTTGTAAGCACTTGTTTAAATCGGCAGGCTTGAGCACAGCACCTTATGCGGTAGTTGATGCTAAAAAAGGCTTTGATGCTAAAGCAATTATCGATGAATTTAAAAAAGTGATGGTAAAACCATCGCACGAAGGCTCAAGTATTGGTATGGCACAAGCAAGCTCTGCAGAAGAGCTTGAAGATGCGCTCAGCAATGCATTTAAGTTCGACAGCCAAGTATTGGTAGAGCAGTGGATCTCGGGGCGCGAATTTACAATTACGGTGCTTGGTGATGAAGTACAACCTGTGATTGAAATGAGCACGCCAAATGGTTTTTATGACTACCAAGCTAAATATCAGTCAAGTACGACACAATATCATTGTCCTGCTGATTTATCACAACCAGATACCCAAAAACTACAAGCAATGGCACTCGATGCGTTTGATTTAGTGGGTGCAAGTGGCTGGGGTCGCGTCGATGCAATGCAAGATCAGCAAGGCCAATTTTACTTGTTGGAAGTAAATACAGTGCCAGGCATGACAGAAAAATCATTGGTGCCAATGGCTGCAAAAGCCAATGGGGCAAGTTTTGAGCAATTAGTTGTTCGCATTTTGGAGCAAACCCTTTAATATGCATCCCTTTTTAGAGAAAGCGCAGCAACTAAAACAGCAACTTAACTGGTCGCTGATTTTTGGAGTGAGCTTTTTTCTGGCTGTGGTGATTGGGTTAATTGAAATAACCAATGGGGTTTCCCATTGGTTAGTTGCAAATAAAGATGCGCAAATTAAGCATCTAACGGTGTTGGGGAGCCCCAAATACACCGATGAAAAAGCAATAACTACCGCGATAAAAAAAGCGGATTTAAGTAGCTTTTTTGAGTTAAACGTAAAGCATGTTCAGCATTTAGTGCAAGAACTACCTTGGGTCGCAACGGTATCGGTAAGAAAGCAATGGCCTGATACTATCCAAGTTTACGTGGTAGAGCATCAAGCGGTCGCTCACTGGAACAGTGATTTATTGATTAACCAAAGCGGCGATGCGTTTGAGGCTAAAAGTGATAAATTAAGTGCCACATTACCCCAGTTATATGGGCCAGAAGGCAGTGAAAAAGAAGCATGGGTAGCGTTTAAACAGTTTGATGAAATGCTTAAAGTAAATGCACTAACGCTCACTAGCCTTGCGCTATCTGAGCGATTTTCGTGGCAACTTTGGTTAGATAATGGCGTGCGTTTAAATTTAGGGCGCAAGGATAAAGCCAAGCGTGTACAGCGTTTTATAGACGTTTATTCACGCATAGAACAACGTGCTGATGCACAGATAGATGCAATTGATTTACGCTACGATACCGGCCTTGCAGTGAGCTATAAGCCAATGCAAGAACAGCAATTATAATAAAGAGTAAGGCATGACTAAGTCAGCAGAAAGAAACCTAGTGATTGGATTAGACGTAGGCACTTCGAAAGTAGTGGCCACGGTAGGTGAAATCACCACAGATAACAAGCTCAGCATTGTTGGCGTGGGGAGCCAAGTATCTTATGGAATGGATAAAGGCGGCGTTAACGATTTAAATTTAGTGTCTGAGTCTATTCGCCGCGCAATTGATGAAGCCGAATTGATGGCTGATTGTCGTATTAGCTCGGTTTATTTGGGCATTTCTGGCAAACATATTCAATGTCAGAACGAAAGCGGTGTTGTCGCTATTAATAATACTGAAGTAACCGATGAAGACATTGAGAATGTAATCCATATTGCTCGCTCAGTACCAATTTCAGCTGAACGCAAAATGTTGCATGCCTTGCCACAAGAGTACAGCATTGACATGCAAGAGGGGATTAAAAACCCACTTGGCATGAGTGGTGTGCGTATGGAAGCACGGGCTCACATTATTACCTGCTCCAACGACATGGCTAAAAATATAGAAAAATGTGTTGAACGTTGTGGGCTTGAAGTTGACCAACTCATATTCACTGCGCTTGCCTCGTGTTACTCCGTACTGACGGACGATGAAAAAGAGCTAGGTGTTGCGGTGCTAGATATCGGTGGTGGTACTATGGATATCACTATTTATATTAATGGTGCACTGCGTCATTCTGCGGTTATTCCGGTGGCGGGCAACCAAGTAACCGGTGATATTGCAAAAATATTTCGCACACCTATATCACATGCAGAGTCACTCAAAGTACAATATGCCTGTGCAAGTAGCCAAATGGCGAGCAGCGAAGACACGATTGAAGTGCCAAGCGTAGGTGGGCGACCAGCAAGACTGATGTCTAGGCATACGTTGTCTGAAGTGGTTGAGCCACGTTTTAGAGAATTATTTGAACTGGCGATGGAAGAAATTCGTCGCTCAGGATTAGAAGACCAAATTGCAGCAGGTCTCGTCATTACTGGCGGAACTGCTAAAATGACTGGCGCAATGGAAGTGGCTGAAGATATTTTTCAGATGCCAGTAAGAATAGGTAAACCAATTGGTGTAGTAGGTTTAACTGATTATGTTGATGATCCATCGTACGCAACCGCTGTAGGTTTGTTACAATACGGGCGTACTATGCAGTCGATGAATGCACAAAAGTCGAAAGCGGATGATAATAATAATTGGTGGAACCGCATCACAAAATGGTTTCAAGGCGAGTTTTAGTACTCAAGTCGGAGAGTAAATATGTTTGATATAATGGAACAACACAGCGAAGAAGCTGTAATAAAAGTAATCGGTGTAGGCGGTGGCGGCGGTAACGCAGTTGAGCACATGGTAAAACAACAAATAGAAGGCGTTCGTTTTATCGCAGCCAATACGGATGCGCAAGCATTACGTAATTCAGCCGCTGATGTAACAGTACAATTAGGTACGCAAATAACCTCTGGGTTAGGTGCAGGGGCTAACCCTGAAGTAGGTCGTGAATCGGCTGAAGAAGACGCCGAAACCATTCGTGCTAGCCTTGAAGGCGCTGATATGGTGTTTATTGCTGCAGGTATGGGCGGCGGTACAGGTACCGGTGCTGCGCCAGTCGTGGCTAAAATTGCTAAAGAGCTGGGTATTTTAACTGTTGCTGTGGTAACCCGTCCGTTTGATTTTGAAGGTAAAAAGCGTGCCGCTGCTGCAGAGCAAGGTATTAGCGAATTATCTGAAATTGTGGACTCGTTAATCACTATTCCAAATAACAAGTTACTAAAAGTATTGGGTAAAGGAACAACTTTACTGGATGCATTTGCTAAAGCAAATGACGTATTGTTTGGTGCGGTACAAGGTATTGCTGAGTTAATTACTCGCTCGGGTCTAATTAACGTGGATTTCGCCGACGTACGTACTGTTATGTCTGCAATGGGCACGGCGATGATGGGTACAGCATCTGCATCGGGTCCTGATCGTGCACAAGAAGCAGCAGAAGCTGCTATTTCAAGCCCGCTTCTAGAAGACGTAGATTTAACCGGTGCTAAAGGCATTTTGGTTAACATTACTGCGGGTATGGATATCGCGATTGAAGAATTCGAAATTGTGGGTAATCACGTTAAGGCGCTAGCGTCTGAAAACGCAACGGTTGTTGTTGGCGCGGTAATTGACCCAGAAATGACGGATGAGCTACGTGTAACCGTGGTTGCAACAGGCTTAGGCGGCGATCGTCGTCCACAGTTTGGTATTGTAGATAACGGTTTCAAAAAAGCGTCAGGCTCTGATGTAACTAGCTCAAGCACACAAACAAGCAGCAGCATGTACGTACCTAGCTTTGCAAGCCAAGGCACAAGTACGACTGAAGAGCCTGCAACGACATCGCAAACTGAATCAAAAGAGCAAAGCAGCACATCGACTAGCTCTTCAAGTTCAGCAACGAATACGTCGTCAAGTAGTGCTAATAAAACAGATAAGTCTGAGGGTGGCGATTATTTCGACATTCCTGCTTTTTTACGTAAACAAGCAGACTAATTAAAAACAGTACTTTTGTGCGAAATGTGAACAAATATTGTAGTTATACCGTATTTATGTTACACTCCGCCGTCTAACTGTAATATATACTTAAAGTGAGCGAACCTATGATTAAACAGCGTACGATTGCACAAGTAGTCAAAGCCATAGGAATTGGACTTCATAAAGGTGAGAAGGTCACAATAACTCTCCGACCTGCGAGCGCAAATACTGGGATTGTATTTCGTCGTGTCGACCTTGATCCGGTTGTTGATTTTGAAACAACACCTGAAGCCGTTGGTGATACGCAATTGTGTACCTGTTTAATCAACAAAGATGGTGTTCGCTTATCAACTACTGAGCATTTAATTGCAGCTGTTGCGGCCATGGGTATCGACAATCTGATTGTTGAACTTGATAGCTCAGAAGTTCCAATAATGGATGGTAGTGCATTGCCATTCATTTATTTATTACAAAAAGGCGGCATTGAAGAGCAAAATGTTGCAAAACGCTTCATTCGTATTAAAGAAAAAGTACGTATTGAAGAAGGCGACAAATGGGCCGAAGTAGAACCTTACGACGGATTCCATATCGATTTTGAAATTGCCTTTGATCACCCTGCAATTAATGAAAGCCGCCAACGCATTGGCTTAGATATTACCGCACAAAGCTTCACTGAAGAAATCAGCCGTGCGCGTACTTTTGGCTTTATGAAAGATATTGAATACATGCATGCTAATAACCTTGCACTAGGTGGTAGCATGGATAGTGCAGTGGTACTTGATGAATTTAAAGTTTTAAATCCAAACGGTCTGCGTTACCCAGACGAGTTCGTCAAGCATAAGATACTAGACTGTGTAGGTGACATGTTTATGACAGGTCATAACCTTTTAGGTAAAGTAACTGCATTTAAATCAGGTCATGATTTGAATAACAAGTTACTACGCAAAATTATGGCAACCGAGTCAGCATGGGAGTGGGCAACCTTTGAAACGCCTGTTTCGATGCCTGCACCCGGCCTTGAATTAGCAAACGCCTAATCAGTTAGTCGCTTACATACAGTTATAAAAAATGACGCTTATTAGCGTCATTTTTTTTGGCTGTTTGTAATCACAATCAGTCAGGTATTACAGACCTAAAATAGTTTGTAACTGTTTTAACTCAGTGACTTGATACGTTGGCTTAATACCTTCAGGTAAGATTACCCCAGGGTGCTGTAACCAGCAGGTGTCTATGCCTGCATTTTGTCCACCAAGAATATCACTACTGGCGGTATCACCTACCATTAAAATTTGCTCTTTAGGTGGATTCCCCATTAAATTAAAGGTGTGCTCAAATATCTCTTTTGCAGGTTTAGCAATACCTACTTTTTCAGAAATTACCAGCCAATCGAACATATCTTGCAGCCCCGTATGTGCTAAGCGACGTGCTTGCAGCTGACTAAAGCCATTAGTGATAATACCTAACTTGGCATGAGGTTTAAGGGCGTTTAATAATTCAACCGCACCGGGTAAAGGCATGCAAATTTCAGCCATTGCCGATAAAAAATCATCATTGAGCTGCTGGGCTGGTACATCAAGTTTATTTGCCAGCTCACTAAAACGAGTTACTTGCAGATGGTTTGCGGTAATTTCGTTATTTTGATAGGCAATCCATAATGGCTTATTGGTATTTTGGTAATGTTCATAATCTGCTTTGGTAAAATCCATGCCATAAGCTGCCAACATTTTTTGTAAGCCAGCAAAGGCATTAAAGCTAAATAAGGTTTCGTCGGCATCAAATAATACGTAGTTATACTTCATTAAAACATCCGTTATTGATTATATAAAGTGGGATTAAGAAAAGGCGCCATGGCGAGAGTCAGCGCTTGAGTATAGGTACTTTCTCGTGTCGCATGATGATCAGTTAATAAACCAATAGCACCCCCTTGTTGCTTAATATTGGTGGTATTAAAAGCCTTATCCATCACATCTCCGAGCTCTTCACCTTGCAGCAATGCTTTATAAAAAACCGGAGGCAAAGGTAAGTTACTGCTTCGGCCTGTAACTTGCTGTGCGCCGTCATCAATAACGACATAGGCAAAGGTTGCTGCACCATAGCTAAATTGCGCTGCGCCGCCTTCCATCGCTATGTAGTAGTTTGCTTGATGCTGTGCTTTACAGTAGTTAACTCGGTTTTGCGCTCCCAAACACGTTTGTTCTTCGCCTATAGGCTGATCGGGTACATCTGAAGGTGCATGAACGCCACTACATTCAATTAAATGCTCAGGGAAATACATCGCAAAAATGTGTTTAGCGGCATTTACTTTTACTGGGTTTTTAGACCCGACAACAATTTTAATGGCTTGCGACATACTACTCTCATCATACTTAAAATCAGCAGTGTACGTGAGTTAGACTAAACAAAAAAGAGCAGAATGTATTTGCGATCACTTGATAAAAGAAATGATCAGCTCCATAAGATCATCATATGTTGTTAGATCTTCTAAACCAAAAAGCCTCTAACAGATTATCGATACACTTAAATAGGAATTTCAGGTGGGGCTAATTTTGCTAAGGCGCGTTTTTTCAAAATAATATCTTTGATCAGTGGCGTAAGCACTAGCTCCATAGCGAGTCCCATTTTGCCACCGGGTACCACAAGCGTATTGATCCGCGACATAAAGCTGCCTTCAATCATGCGTAAATAATACGGGAAATCAACGTCATCAATGCCCCTAAAGCGAATAACGACAAAGCTTTCATCAAGGGAGGGGATATCTTTTGCGCTAAATGGGTTGGAGGTATCAACGGTGGGTACTCGCTGAAAGTTAATATGGGTACGAGAAAATTGCGGCGTTATATGATTAATGTAGTCATCCATACTGCGTACAATCGAGTCCATTACTTTTTCACGAGAATGGCCGCGTTCTGAGGTATCGCGAATAAGCTTTTGGATCCACTCAAGGTTAATAATTGGCACCATGCCTATGAGTAAATCAACATGCTTAGCAACATCATGATCTTCGTCGACCACGCCGCCATGTAAGCCTTCGTAAAACATTAGATCTGTATTTTGCTCAAGCTCTTGCCAAGGAGTAAATGTTCCAGGTAACTGGTTATAAGGTACGGCCTCATCAAAGGTATGTAAATAACGACGCAGTTTACCTTCGCCTGTTTCACCATACTTAGTAAATAGGTCTTCTAATGCACCAAAGTCATTGGCTTCTCGGCCAAAATAACTGATATGTTTACTTTCTTGTTGGGCTTCTCGAATTTTTTTGTCCATTTCAGGACGTGTGTAACGATGAAAGCTATCACCTTCAATAAATGCAGCATTGATATCGAGGCTGCGGAAAATATGCTTCACGGCATTGGTGGTGGTTGTAGTGCCTGCTCCAGATGAGCCGGTGATTGCAATAATAGGGTGTTTAGCTGACATGTTTGTTCTCTTTTTTATGACCCGTTAGTTATAAAGACCTTACTAAGCTAGGTCAAGTGACGTCATCAGTAAATAACGTTATCATGAGGTGCTTAAAATTAAAACGAGAGAAAGCATGAAACTGATCAAACCGTTGTTAGGGCTAATAACAATTAATGCTTTAACATTGGGCGTTGCCCAGGCAAATATGCCTAAAAGTCAAATACTGCTTGCCGATTTAAATACTCCGCATGGCATACGCGTAAGCATTGTTAGTGATAAAACAAGCTACAACAATCAGCCCCACTTAACCGATACTGGCCTTTATTATACGCGTGAAGTAATCAGTAATAATCAGAGCCAAACTGATATTGCGCTTTACGATTTATCATCAAAACAAACCTCCATGATCACCAATACAGCTGTAAGTGAGTATTCGCCAACAGTAACACCGAGTGGTGATAGTTTATCTGCCATCGTGGTTGAAGAAGATGGCAAACAAAAATTATGGCAATATCCGCTGAGCACAGAGCAGGCGCCAAGTCGTATTTTTGATTGGATTGAGCCTGTGGGCTATCACGCTTGGGGTAATAACAACGATTTAGTGATGTTTATTTTAGGTGAGCCACATACATTACAATATACCTCGGTTGTTGCGGCTAAAGGTGAAGTTGTTGCAAATAACATTGGTCGCACACTTATTTACGATAAATCGCGAAGTGAATTTTTATTTAGTCATAGTAAAAATGGCCAGCACCAGTTAGCCCGTTTTGACCCTCAAACCAAGCAGGTAAGCAACATCCTTAGGTTGCCAAACCAAGTACAAGACTTCATCTTAAAAGATGAAAATACAGTTGCTTACGCAATTAAAAACCGTATTTATCAACGAAAATTAACAGCTGGATCTGATATATCTCAATGGCTCGATTTAAGCCAATTTTGCGATACTGAAATTAGCCGGTTGAGTTATAAAAATCAGCAATTAGCGTTTGTATGTAGTGTTAAATAAACACTAAATAATAAATTCGGACTTTCACTCATGCATGAGTTAGTCTGACCCCCTATTAAATAAAAAGGAAAGTCACGTGGCATTTAGCGCAGACGAGTTAACAGAGCAGCTGATAAAACTAGAGTGTAGAAGTAATTTTAAAATAAAAAACATTGCTGAGTATATGCTAGCAAACTCTAAAGAAGCGTTTTACACCCATGCCGAAACGGGGAAAGGTAAAATTGTGATCCGCCCTGCATTTGAAGTGTTTAGTGATGACTTTACTGATATTGATGGGGTTGTGCGTACTCAAGGTTATTTTCATAGCAGTGAAATGACCCGTTTTCCCACTCGTATTTATAAAAGCGCACAGCCTATTCATTATGGTGTCGCTTTTAAAATTAACTCTGAACAAGCGGCAAAAGAGTTTATAGCTAAGCTAACGATGATTATTGGTGGTTAATAGAATGGTGCAGGGCTAAAGGCAAAAGGTGCAAGATAAAATCTTCAACCTTTAACCTTTATAACCCTTAATCTTTGTCTTTAATCACTAGCTCTAAAAGGGCAGCGCCTCTTAATCTCTTTGTGAATAAACTTTTTAAGATTTTATACACAAAGAGAAGACAATGAGAAAACATCAGCCATTAGCCCGAGTTTGAGGTTTTCGGCCCGTTACCCGTCGCCCGCAGCCCGCCATCCTTTGAACTTTAACTTATTTACTATTCAAAAAGCTATTTACTGATTTGAGTTCACGGTTTTTAAGTGCAATACAGTCATTAGTACTTTCTGCAAGCTTACTTAATGTGCGCGCATAGCCAGGTACGTCATCAAGTTTAGCGTCAAAGAACGTTTGCGTTTTCGCTAAACTTTCAGCATCACAGCTAGCAGTAGTAAAGTAAGGTAAGTTAGGCACAAAAAATGGTGGCAAACTTGCTGTTACTTTATCGTAGTTGCTATATATCCAATCAATAAAGAGTGCTTGGCGTTCATCGGTGTAACTTTGCCCCGATAAAATAGTACGCATATCAGAAGCGGTTACTTCATCGGTTAAGCTATATGCAAGCACTGCTTTTTGGAGTTCAGGTTTACCAAAATAACCCATTGCTGCCAACATATTGGTACGAACTTGTGGATCTTTAGTGGTTTTAAAGGTTGCCATAAACTGATCAAGCAGCGCTTTATCACCATGAAAAGCCGCAAGACGTAAGTAAGTACCCGCTAAATAAGGGTCTACTTTTTGCGGATCTTTTAAGTAAGCGGCTGTTTGCTGCTTAGCTTTATTGATCACATTTTTATCTTCACCATCAAAGCCTAAGCGTGATACCACCGCAGCTCGCAGTTGAGCAACAGCGCCATCCTCACCCATTTTTGCTTCTAGACCATATTTTTTAGCGGCAGGCATGACTGCATTTTGAATAAATGTAGGCCATAAATCTTTATTGCTATCGTCTTTAAAGGTACGCTGCTGAGACGCTAAATAGCCTAAAGCAGTGTTAGCTACGCGTGGATGACTATCACTGGCAAATACTTCAAGCGTTTGCATCAGCTTAGCCGCAGAAATTACACCTGCGTCAAGTAAGGCGTCAGTAGCTGATAACAATGCAAGGCGCTCGCGGTCGTTTAATACGCTTGCTGCATTATCAATTAGTGCGTTAAATTGCGCATCGTCCATGACCCAGCGGTAGTAACCTAGCGCACCTTGGTCTGGATATATCCACTCTGGCTCAAAATCTAACTCTAGCGTTTGGTTTTGTTTATTAAGTAATACACTGGCAGTTTTTACTTTATCGCCTTTACCGTACTTAATGGCAACGGGTACATTCCAAAGTTGGGCTGGAGCATCAACACCGGCATTAGCAAAACGGCTTTGCGAAATAGTGATAGTTTTACCTTGCTGATCAACCTTGATTAAAGGAAATGATGATTGTTCAATAAATGATTTTAAAACACTCGCCACATCTTTATTTGAAGCCTTACCGAGTGCTTCCCATAAATCGGCGGCTTCGGCATTTTTATATGAAAACTCTTTTAAGTAATTTTGAATACCAGCTTGAAATGCGTCTTCACCAATCCAATTTTCAACCATCGCCAGTACTGAGCTGCCTTTGCTGTATGCAAGGCCTAAACCGTCCATAATATCGGCTTCAGTTTTAATTGGTTTACGAATTGGCTTAGTGCTTAAGCGAGCATCTAACGCCATTACATTGTTTTGTGGTAAATCTAGGTGTGATTCAAACTCAGGGTTAAGTTGCTTAGTAATTTTTGCTGCCATCCAGCTAGCAAACGCTTCGTTTAACCATAAGTCGTTCCACCACTTCATAGTCACTAAGTTACCGTACCATTGGTGAGCTAATTCATGGGCAATAATAGAGACATTACGTTGCTTTTTACTACGTGTTGCAGCTTCTAAATCAACCAGAAGAATATCTTCGCGGTAAGTCACTAAACCTGAGTTTTCCATTGCCCCAAACGGAAACTCTGGAACAGCCACTGAATCTAACTTTTTATATACGTAAGGAATACCAAAGTACTCTTCAAGTGCGCCCAGTACTTTAGGCACATTCTCTTTTGCATACTGTGCTAAATGAATTTTACCCTGTGGAGTAATTACACGGCCAGGAATTGGCATACCCTTAATCTCTAGCTCTTCAAACGGGCCTACAGCCATAGCTACTAAGTATGATGGAATTGGTGGCGTTTTATCAAAGTAATGGGTAGTCATATCGCCATTCACTGTCGTTTTTAACTCAGGTGTATTTGAATACACTTTTTGTGACGTGGGGGCGGTAATAGTTAACTGAAATGGAATTTTATAGCTTGGTTCGTCAAATACAGGAAACGCTCGACGGGCATCGCTCATTTCAAATTGGGTGAAAAGATAAGGAACGCCTTGATCTAGGGTTTTATATAGCCCCACACTTTGGCGATTATATGGCGCTGAGAAATCAATTTTTAAAGTGTATTTACCCGGCTGAATTTGCTCTTCGCAGCTAAATTTAACTTTACCGGTTTTAAGCATTTCGCTGTTTAAGTCGCAGTTTTGCTCACCCAATAGTTGAACCATTTTGGTTGCGTAATCAACACCATTAAGTTCAATGTAGCGTGTTGGTTTAAGCACCTCCAAACTGATTTCAGTCATTCCTGTAAAAGTATCCTGACTTGGGTCGAGCGTTAAAGCGACTTTTTGTGAACTTGGCTTTGCGAGCTTTTCAATGACGAACTCATTAGCGTTAGCAGCATTTATCGCAAGCGCAACGCTCACGGTTAAGAGGCTTTTAAAAAACATAGTTATCCCTAGATTTTTGTTGTTAGAAGAGTGAGTACACTCCATCCTAACAGCTTTTTTTGCTAGAGTAAGCGAACAACAATAAGGAAAAGAGTAACAAAGTTTGTCAGTGGCTATCTCGTGCTAAAAACCGCTGCCAATGAATGTGGGAATTAATAACCCGGAGCTGTTGCAGCACCTTATTTAACAAGGCTATATCGTTAAAGTTATCATCGGGGTAATCATTAAAGCCCATTAAGTAATTGAAGCAGTCTTTAGAGCCTGCTTGCAGGGCATAAATACGAATTTGCTGTTCAAAGTTAAGCCGCAAACTACTAATCGCGGTTTTCATTCCGAGTTGATCCACGGAAGGAATTGCACATTTTTGCAAATACCCCGCACGTTCGCCCTCGCCTGAAAACCAAATGCGTACTTTTTCACTGTAGCGTCCTGTTTTTGCTGGGAGGTCAAACAGTAAACGTGTGTGTTTTTGCGCTTTTACGTAGGCTAAATAATCATTAAGTCCGGCCTTAATAAGGGCGTTATGTACAGGAATTAAACGGGGTTTAATTTTACCATGAGTATGAAAGCTAAAGCAGAGAATGCTATTTTTAACCACCAAGTCATCTAGGGTTAAATGGCCAATTTCATCACTGTAAGCGCCACTGTAGTAAGCAATTAAAGGCAGCCAAAAGTGCCAGTGCTTAGCTTGTTCGCGGGCAAGCCGAGTATCACTATAAATATATCCGGTATAGAGCGTATGTAGCTCCATAGCTGAGAATGGACGACGACCAAGATGGGTTTTCAACGCAGTACCTTGACAGTTTTTATTATTTTATACCCCAACTAATCGTTGTTGTTAATTGGGGTAGTGCCAGCAAATAAACAGTTAAAACTTATTCACTTAAAGCGCGAGCTAAACCAACTGGTTCAATTTCTACGCACACTTGATCGTCATTCCAATTTAAACCAACCAGAGCATCATCTGATTTAAGGTCTTCAACCCAATCATCTAAAAATTCATCTAGATTGATTTCTACCGGACTGTAGTCTTTCCACTCTTCTTTACACTGCTCTTTTGCTGCGTCTTCTGATTCCCACAGTAAAAGTACATCGGTGTCGTCAAACTGATTTGATTCACATACAACAAAGCCACCATCTTGTGCACCTAGTGCCCAGATCTGCTCACTAACACGTACTTTTTCTACAAAGCTAACTAGTTGTGATTCAATTTCGATATCGCTCATGTGTTCACCTTTTAAAATTTGAGTCGAGGGTTGGTATTTTTAGCCGCTTGACGCTGACTAAACGCTTCATAAAACTTAACTAACTGCGGCTGCGCGCTAAAATCAGTGAGTTCACGAAAGCAGATCCAATCTAGCAAGCAGTATAAACTGATGTTGAGGCATTCACAGCTTTTAAATTCATCATCGTTTAAATGATCATTTAAATAGTCTAAAGTTTGCGCAATTCGCTCATTTTGCAGATTAAAAAATAGTTTATCAGCTTGCGTGTCAAACCCAGAACGCTGACATATCAATAACTCAACCAATGAATCGTTACAGGCGTTGATGCTAGTTAAAAAATGCTCTTGCGGCCAAGTTAGCGGGTTCTGCTGTGTTTTTTCAAGTAAGTAACGCAGTATATTGTTTGAGTCGCTTAAGTTAAGCGAGCCATCAATTAAGATAGGGATTTTAGCTGCCGGGTTGTGCGACATCATTAAAGAGCGGTCATCGCTTGAAAAAATGTCGAGATTTATAAACTCAAGCTCACAGTTATTTTGTTGTGCCCAAATTCTGACACGGCGAACATAAGGGGAAGAAATAGAGCCAAGTAATTGCATATTGGGGCTTTTGCCAACTCCACATAAATAAAAAGCCGCTAATGCGGCTTTATTAATAAATCGATTTGCTTACTCTGAGCGGCTGGTTACTTCTAATAAATGGTAACCAAACTGTGTTTGAACAGGACCTTGTACTTGGTTAAGTGGCGCTGAAAAAACCACCTTATCAAACTCAGGAACCATCATACCAGGTCCGAACTCACCTAATGCGCCACCATCTTGACCTGAAGGGCAATTAGAGTGCAATTTAGCTAGCTCAGCAAAGTCTTCACCTTGCTCAATTTTATCTTTAAGGTCTAAACATTGTGCTTCACTGTCTACGAGTATGTGCCTTGCACTTGCTACTGCCATAAAATCTCCTATTTATAAGTTTAGTTTTCTATCTACTAAGCAACATCTTAGTAAGGTTAAACTGAAAACACAAAATTAAAATGCACTTTTGATGGCGCTTTCTAATTTTGCTGAATCGGGTTTGACGCGGCTGTTAAAGCGAGTTACTGATTGACGATCTGCCGAAACCACGTATTTATAAAAATTCCAGTTAGGTGAACTAGTTTTTGCATTTAAGTGCTTGAAAATAGGGTTGGCATCGCTGCCACGCACTGCGCTGGTGGCTAACATAGGGAAAGTAACGCCGTAATTTACATAACAGACTTTAGCCGTATCTTTTTCGTCATTTTCTTCTTGAAAAAAATCGTCAGATGGAAAACCGAGCACCACTAAGCCTTGCTCTTTATATTTTTTGTATAGCGTTTCTAGCCCTTCAAACTGAGAAGTAAAGCCGCAATTGCTGGCAGTGTTAACAATCAACAGTGGCTTATTTTTAAATTCACATAGATTAAGCGTTTCGGTTGAACGAAGCTTTCTCAGTGACACATTTGTGAAGTCATCGCAGGTATCTGTCTTTGCTGAAGGGCTATTAGTGTCTGCTGCATTGGTGGTTACAGATACACAGCCTAGAGCCAATGTTAATCCGAATATTAATTTTCTTATCATGCGGTTACCTTGAATGCGATTCGATGGGTGTTTATGTAACTTATCATACGCTACTATAGACAAAATTGATCAATTTTACTTATTTTCTATGACTATACGTTTAGCAAAACCTGATGATTTAACTGCTATTGTTGCCATTTACAATGAAACTATCCCTAGTCGAATGGTGACCGCCGATACCGAAGAAGTAACCGTTGCTGACAAACAACCTTGGTTTGATAGCCATACAGCTCAAAGACCTATTTTTGTTTACTGCGAAAATGACCAAGTACTAGCGTGGGTAAGTTATAAATCGTTTTATGGGCGCCCAGCTTACGATGGCACCGTTGAACTAAGCATCTACATTACATCAGCAGCCCAAGGAAAAGGGTTGGGTAAAAAGTTGATGCAATTTGCACAACAACAAGCACAAAAGCTCGATATTGAAGTGTTACTCGGGTTTATTTTTAGCCATAACGAACCAAGCATTAAATTATTTAAGCATTTTGATTTTGCAGTATGGGGAGAGTTGCCCAATGTTGCAAGGATGGATAACCAGCTGTACAGCCTGACTATTTTTGGTAAGCATTTAATGTAATCCCATAACCATAGGCAAGCAAAAATTACATTTATGTAGACGATTATGCCAAACCAAAAATTCTATACTATGCTGAAAAGGTGTTTAATTAATTCTTAAAAGTGTACATAAATGGCGCAAAAAATACTTATTATTGATAGCAGTAGCATGATTGCTATGCGCTTAAAAGTACTGCTTGAGCTAATTGGTTGTGAAGTTGAATTAGTTCATTATTCTATGTTTGATCAAAGCAGCAACATAGATGCGTACGATATGCTTGCCTTTTCACAAGGGACACCAACAAATCTGGTTGCTTCGTTGGTAAAACAAGCAACCCGACAATCATTTTTACTTTTAGCTCCCAAGGCTGAAAGTGGTGAATTGCTTGATGCATTTGGTAAATTAAATGAGCTTGTTCCAGATGCCACTATTATTTATCCATTTTTTTCTAATAAAGAAATCACTTCATTTATTGAAGAACTATTAGAAATAGGCCCTGATCATATTTTTAAACTGCCTACAATTTTGTTGGTTGATCATGTTAGTGAGCGTTTAGAAATGCTAAAAAGTAGTTTAGTGGGTGCACATATAGAGGTATATACAGCTACGAATCATGATGAGGCACTTAATATTGCTAAACTCAGAATGATTGATATTTTAATTAGTGATTTTAGTTTAAAAGAAGGGCTTGGCTTAGATATATTTACCAGCCTTAAGCAGATACAGCCGCATAGCCGCTGCTTATTATTAACCTCGCGTCCTGCTCAGGTTTCTATGATTGAAGCAATTCGCCAAGGTGTTGAAGACGTTTTAATTAAGCCACTCGATGACAACGTTTTATTACAAGCAGTACATAAGTTGTGGCAAACCGAATTGCTAAAACGTCATAACGCAGAGCTAGTTGAAAGGCTACAAGATACAGTCGATGTACTTATTGAAAAAGACAGTTTGCTGCAAGTGATTTTTAAAAATACTCCCGATCCAATCTTACTTTTTGAACGTAAAGGCAAAATAGTAGAGGCCAACGACGCGTGCTTAAAGCTGTTTAATTTACCGTTTAAAAAGCTCATTGCTCACTCGTTATTTCACTTTTTAGATGACGATTCAGTAAAAGCAATAAAAGATAAAATATCGACTTTAAACAGTAATCGGCAATTTAGTTGCGACTTACATATTGTCTGTAAAGATGGGAGTAAAATTCCGCTCGTTGGCTCATTTAATGAGATTGATCATCATGGTGAGATAGCGTTAGCGGTTATTTTTAAAAACGTAACTCATTTAAAGCAAAAAGAAGATTTATTACTTGAGGCCAAAGATCTTTTAGAAGAGCAGGTAAGAGCGCGGACTTCGCAACTTGAGCATGCGAAAAACATTGCTGAAGCAGCTAATTTAAGTAAATCAGAGTTTTTAGCTAATATGTCACATGAGCTTAGAACCCCTATGCATTCTATACTAAGTTTTTCACGCTTTGGTATCGGTAAGCTTCAAGATGATGATTTTAGTAAAGATAAACTTTTAAAATACTTAACCCGAATTGAATCAAGTGGACAAAGGCTGCTTTCTTTACTTAACAATTTACTCGATTTGTCGAAATTAGATGTAGGTAAATTCCCATTTAACCCGCGAGCATGCGATTTAACGACTATTGTTAAAACAAGTATTGATGATGTGTCCGGAATTGCCATAGAAAAAGATATTAAGATTGCATTTAAATCAGATAATCCACCAGTTGTAGCGCAATGCGATGAAGAGCAAATTAATCAGGTACTTAGAAACGTATTGAGTAATGCATTAAAATTTAGCGAAGAACATAGCACTATCGAAGTTGCATTGGAAACAGACAGTGGGTGTGCAAATATTGAAGTAATAGATAGCGGAATAGGCATACCAGAAGACGAGCTTGAAACTGTTTTTCAAAAATTTGTGCAAAGTAGCAAAACAAATAGTGGCGCAGGGGGGACAGGATTAGGACTTACGCTGTGCCGTGAATTTGTTTCTTTACATCAAGGAACTATAAAAGCCTGTAATAACGAACTTGGTGGGGCAACCATTAGCATTCAGGTTCCTTTGGAAATAAACCTCGATGAATATTTAGCCGATGAGCAATTAGTGAAAAATAGTAGCTAATAACCGAATTGTTTTAATGAACACGATTTATATGGACGAAAAATTATGGCTTTAACTAAAATTCTTGCAGTCGACGATGAACCATTTAACCTCGAAATAATAGAAGAAATCCTAGAGGAATTAGATTTTGAACTTAAGCTGGCTTCGAGTGGCCCGGAATGCTTGAGCATGGTTGAAGAGTATATGCCGCAGGTTATCTTACTTGATGTAAGCATGCCAAAAATGAATGGTTACGAAGTATGTAAAGAGCTCAAAGCGAACCCTAAAACACAAGATATTATAGTGATGTTTGTATCGGCAAGGGGGACTGTTGAGGAACGTATGGAAGGTTATTCAGTAGGTGCTGAAGACTATATTGTAAAACCGTTTGGGCACGATGAACTTAAGCAAAAGCTGAATAAGTTAAATCAAGTATTAATAGAAAAACAACAGCTTGAAAAGCAAGTAAAAGAAGCAACCTCAACCGCTTTTAATGCTATGGCAAATAGCAGTGAAATGGGTCAGATAGTTAACTATATTGAAAATATCGGTTTTATCAACGATGTAGAGGAGTTAGGTAAGGCATTAGTGGAGTGCTTACAGACATTTGGTCTACAAAGTAATATTGAATTTAGATGTAACGACACCAAATCGCACTTTGCATTAAATGGCGTGTGTTCACCCATTGTTATTGAGTTATTTGAAATGCTTAAAAACAAAGGTAGGTTACATGAGTTTTCTCATCGTATTTTGGTTAATTACGAGTTTGTCAGTTTATTGATTTTGAATATGCCAGAACAAGATGAGCAGAAGCATGGGCGTATACGTGATCATATTTGTTTTATTGTAAGTGTAACCGAACAGCAATTGCGGGCTATTACTACTAAGAAAATGTTGGTTTCGCAGCAAGAGCGATTAAACAAAGTGGCGAGTACTGTTCACAGTAAGTTTCATAGTTTAATTGGATTGCTTAACGACAGCCGGATAAATAACGAAAAAGTATTTAAACAACTTCAAGAGGAGTTAGAAGAGCGGATCCCAACCATGGGACTCGATGAAGACCAGGAAGTGTTTATTTACAAAAAGGTCGACGAAACGATTCAAAATTCGGTGGCACGCCAAGAATCTGTTGATCAGGTTAAAAAAG
This sequence comes from Pseudoalteromonas sp. S1608, assembly GCF_005887265.1. Classification (GTDB taxonomy): domain Bacteria; phylum Pseudomonadota; class Gammaproteobacteria; order Enterobacterales; family Alteromonadaceae; genus Pseudoalteromonas; species Pseudoalteromonas undina. The sequence continues at coordinate 92,136 of NZ_PNDK01000032.1, read as the reverse complement.
CGTTCGCAGAGATAGAGCAAGATCTCGCTTTATTATTGAAAGGTTAAAGGTGCGGGCTGCGAGGCGCGGGGTAAATTCCTTGTTACGATTAGGCAAAGAACCTGTAGCAGCGATTTTATGTCGCATCTTTTAAAGGTTAAAAACGAAAGGTATGCATTACAGGTTAACTAAGAGCTGTACTTTAATAGTAGCTTCTTATTTACTCCTCATTCTCTTCTCTGTGTTAAATTAGATGTTAGTAAATTATGCACAAAGAGGGCTAAGAGTTCACAGAGAAAGTGATTACATAAAAAGGTAAAAGGCTTACGCGTCTCTGGGGAGGCCTTTTTCAACAATACGAATTAGCCGTGCCGTTTTACGCAACTTTTGTCTTTGTTTATCGTGTTGCTGGGCGAGTGCCCAATTTATATGTTCACCCACCAAGTCACTTACCGCTTGGCGCTTATCTTCGAGTGCAGCAATAATTGCCGGGCTAAAATCTGCGTTACCTAAGCCAACGGCTATATTTCGTAGCCAACGTTCATGGCCAATGCGGCGGATTGGACTGCCCTCGGTATTTTTTAAAAAGGTAGTTTCATCCCAAGCAAATAACTCGAGTAAATCTTTGTTTTTTAATTGTGTACGAGGATGAAAGTCAGCCTCATCAGTAATTTTTCCGTAGCGGTTCCATGGGCATACCAATTGGCAATCGTCACAGCCATAAATGCGATTTCCCATTAATGTTCTGTATTGCTCAGGAATAGCACCTTGATGCTCTATAGTTAAATACGAAATGCACTTACGCGCATCAACCACATAAGGTTCTACAATAGCACCAGTGGGGCATAGTGTTATGCAGGCAACGCATTTGCCGCAGCCCTCAAAAGTGTTTTCGTTATCAATTGGTAAAGGTAAGTCGACAAAAAGCTCACCTAAAAAGAACCAAGAACCCGCCTCTTTATTTATTAATAAAGAATGCTTTCCGCGCCAGCCTAATCCCGCTTTTTCAGCGAGTTGACGTTCAAGTACAGGGGCTGAATCAACAAAAGGCCTAAAGCTATAGTCACCCACATGTTGTTCAATTTTTTTACCTAACTGTTTGATTCGGTTGCGCATCAACTTATGATAGTCACGGCCAAGGGCATATCGGCTGATATAGGCTTTTTCGGTATTTTTAAGGTTTTTGGCAAAGCCTGAATCAGGTGGGAGGTAATTCATTTTAACTGAAATAACCCGCTGTGTTCCGGGTACTAGCTCATTAGGGCGAGCACGCTTCATACCATGGGCTGCCATATAATCCATTGAGCCATGAAAACCCGCATCAAGCCATCGCTGCAGCTGTGCTTCATGCTTAGTTAAATCAATGTCAGTAATACCCACTTCACTAAAGCCAAGTTCTTGACCCCATAGCTTTATTTGCTGGGCTAGCTGTTCATAATTTAGATTGACGTCGCTCACATGCTTCACACAGTTATATTATAAGCCGCGTAATTTAGCATAATCGCGGCTTGGGTAAAACTAGTCAGCCCTAGTCTACAAAACGCTTTAACTGTTGTTGGGTTTGTTGACTTAGTTTTTGTGATTGCTCAGAGTCATGCAATGCGGTGTCTATTTGTTGCTTTGCTTGTTCGCCAAGCGCCACAATTTGTTCAACCGATTCATGAGTTTGATTTTGTGTATCTTCAAGTAAATGAACTGCGTTAGCTATTTGCTGTAATTGCTGCTGATTATGCTCAAATTCATTGAGCATTTTTCCAAAACCTTCTGAGGTATCGTTGATTGCAGCTTGTGCGTTATTAGAGTGACTAATTAACTGCTGAGACTCTTTATTGGTTTCATTAACCAGCTCATTCATTTGAGTAATAAAATCACTAATTTGGCGGGTTGCATCACTTACTTTAACCGATAGGGTGCGAACTTCATCGGCAACCACGGCAAAACCTCGCCCTGCCTCTCCGGCCCGCGCTGCTTCAATTGCCGCATTAAGCGCTAATAAATTAGTTTGATCAGAAAACTCTTCTACCATTTTTAAAATGCTACGAATGTTTTCACTATTCTCTTTTAAGCCTGCAATCGTTTTAGAAAAACTACCCAGCATTTCATTAATAAGTCTCACCTGTTCAACCAGTTTAGACAGTTCGCTTGCAGAGAGCTTAACAAAGCTAAGGTGTTCATTATTTACCTGATGTACGCTATCAGTATTACTTACTATATCTTGCAGGCTTTGGGTAATTTGGTTACTGGCATTAATTATGGTGTGGCTTAAATTAATTTGCTGTTCGCTTAGCTGCTCTGTGTGCTGCATTGATTGCGTTACTTGGCTATTACTTTGCACGCTTTCCTGAGCGCTGCTGTAGGTCGTACTTAATAAGCTGTTTAAATGCGTAGTAAACTGATTATATTGTTCACTTAAATCTCTAAATTCATCAAAAGTAAAATGAGGAAGTTTGGCAGCTAAGTTGGCATCTTGTTGATTAATATTAATCAACGTATCGCGCATGGCTTTTACCGGGCGCACAATTAAAAAGCGCATATAAAAAATAGTAAATATAAAACCGGCAACAATCAGCAGGGTTAATGTCCAAAATAGCCCTGTGCTTTGTTGATTTTCAGAGAGGCTACTGTGTAGCCAAAATAATGTAATAGCTTGAAATAAAAATACAAAGCTTAAATTACCCACTATTTTTCGGGTTAAAGTAAAAAATAGAGTTTGTTCTAAAAAATTATAAATACGCATGTAGCTACTCATTAAATAGTGACCTACTAAATTATTGTTTTTATAGCATAAATAGCAATTAAATAATTAGTTATAGTTCATTTAATTGCGCCAAAAAATGCTTAGTTCGTTCAGGGTCGTTAGTAAAAATGCCATCAACACCACAGGCAAGCATCAGTTTAATATCTTCAACTTCATCTACGGTGTAGGCAAACACCTGTAAGCCGCGCAGTTTGGCATCGTCAACAAACGACTTGTTCATAAAGTTTTTGTCAACATGAATGCTAAAGGCCTGTAAGTCTTCAGCAAACTTCGCATACTGCAATGGAATTGATGCAGTAAGTGCGCCAATTTTAAGCCAAGGCAAGCGGTTCTTTAGCCAGTGTAGTTGATGATGATTAAATGATGAAACTAAAATATTGTCTGCTGATATCTTATTTGCAGTAATATTCATTTCTAGTTGCGCAGCAAACTTTTCTAGTTCAAAAGTATGTTTTAGCTCTAAATTAAGTAAGGTTTGGTTGCTATTCCAGTCAATTAGTTGTTGTAGGGTAGGCACTTGCTCACCATTTCCCGCATCAAATTGTTGAATTTGCTGAGCGCTTAGGTCGCACACTTTACCTTTACCATTAGTGGTTCTATCTAGGTAGGTATCATGAATAATCACGTAGTCATCAAGTGCGCTTTGTACATCAACCTCAATGCCATCTACATTTGCTTTTAACGCCGCCATAATGGCGCTATGTGTATTTTCAGGAAAGTGTGTGCTTGTGCCTCTATGAGCAAATATTTTCATGGCTGCTTTTTCCGTGAGATTGACCAAGTTTCAAAGCACGCAGCACTAACAATCAGTGCACCACCAATCAGGGTCATCACTGAGGGGCGTTCGTGCAAAATAATTATAGCCAGTATTGTGCCATAAAGGGGCTGTAAGCAAGAAATCAATCCAGCGGTCGCTGCTGATAAATGTTTTAAACTCGCTGCAAATAACGAATGCGGCATCGCAGTAAACACCACACCGGCGATAAGCAACAATATTAAATCAGTATCATTAATTTGTGTTATGGGTACTTCAATAAATGTACATAGCATCAGGCTTGCCACTAACGTTTGATAAAACATGGTTTGCGGTCCACCATACTCACTAAAGTAGCGTTTATGGGTAATATTACGAATAGCAAAAAACAACGCTGATACCACCCCCGTCACCACACCTAAAGTGATGTCATCGCCTAAATTAACGTTAGGGATCAATAAATAAATGCCAATAATCACCACCACAGCGCTTATTATATCTTTTGCTTTGGGCTTACTTTTATTAAATAGGGGCTCTAAAAATACCGTGATCACGGGATAGGTAAAAAAAGCTAACATGCCCACGGTAATTCCCGCTAATTGCATGCCTGCAAAGTAGGTTACCCAGTGAATACCTACGGCAACGCCTAATAAAATGGCAATCACATAATCTTTGGCGTGATGCAGCTTAATTGGTTTTTTTTGCAAAGTCAGTAGCACACAAATTGCCACCCCAGCGATAGCCGCGCGATAAGCGGTAATATCTAATGCATTCAAACCAATTAGCTTTGCGAATAAGGCGGTGCCGCCAAATAAAAGGACAGCAATATGTAAGTAAATTAAGCTTTGTTGTTGGGACTGCACGAGATTTCCTTGTCACTTTTTTTGGCTATATTAGCATTGCTTTTACACTCAGAAGATGAATTTTTCTATTTCATGACAAATGTCAGCCAAGTTAGTGACACTTCACACTCTTATATATTTTACCTAATGGCATAGTTACTTTACTTATATTGGAGGGTGTTATGAATTCCTTAATTTTAATAAGCTTAAGCATTAGCGACTTTGTAGAAATACTAAGTTTAACTGCAACTTATGAAGATTGTTTTATGTTCGCATTCATTTTTATGTTATTAATATTTATTAATAAAAATAGTGCTATGAACAAAAACAATAGGCCAGAGGTATTAGTATGAGTTCGCTAAGTAGCTTTTCTCAACAAACGGATAAAACGTTTTGGAAGTATGGCCATTTAATTTTTACCGGCTTTTATTTATTGCCATTAATTATTAATTTTGATCAATTTACAAAAAGCCAAATGAGCCTATGTTTAGCTTTTTATATTGCTTTTATTATTTTGTACATAAAAGCAATTAACTGCAATAACACAAAAATTACCCCCTTATTTTTAGCCTTGCTCGCCATTTGTTTTAGCGCCACTTTTTTTACCTCTGGCACACCTACTTTGTATGGTTTTGTTGCCTATGTGGCAGGGTATAGTTATGCCCAAAAGCAGCGGTATTATGCCGCATTAGCTATTATAGTCGCGCTTTTTACAAGTTCGTATTTAAGCGATATAGGAAAGCTTCAGTACTTTTTGGCTGTGGCATTAATATTATGTGCCGCCTTATTTAGCTATGGGGTTGCAGCAAAAAGAGAGCGCGAACATAAAAAGCGCGAACAAGAAAGCGCAAAGCAATTGGAGCAACTAGCAGCCATTGCTGAGCGTGAACGCATAGCTCGAGATTTACATGATATTTTAGGTCACTCACTGTCATCAATAGCTTTAAAAGCTGAACTGGCGAATAAACTAAATCAAGGTGAACGATACGCGCAGGCTAATAACGAAATAGCCCAAGTAGCAGATCTTGCAAGACAGTTACTGAGTGATGTACGAAACGCGGTAAGTAATTTAAAGCAGCTCAACTTAAACAGCCAAATAGCACAGCTAAAACAAACACTCAAAGAGCAAGGCTTTAACATAAAATTTAACGTTAATTTAGCGACGTTACCTGCCAAGGTTGAGGGCATTGCGAGTCTTATTATTAAAGAGTCAGTGACTAATTTATTACGCCATAGCAGCACAAAAATCGGTTCTATTAATATAGAACAAACAAAGCGGCAATTACTTATTGCCGTTATTGATAACGCGCCATGCACCACATTAAAAGCGGGAAATGGTTTAAATGGCATTAAAGAGCGAGCAGAGCAATTAAACGGCAGTGCAAAATTTACCTGTGGCGATACATATACTTTAAACGTTGTACTGCCATTAAGTGCTGAGGATTTAAAATGATCAAAGTATATTTAGTTGAAGATCAAGCGCTGGTGCGCGACGCAGTTGCCGCTTTATTAAGCCTTGACTTTAACATTGAGGTAATTGGTCAAGCATGTAATGGGCGAGATGCGTTAAATGAAATCAGCGCGCTTAGTAAAGACTTACATCCAGATATCATTTTAACGGATATAGAAATGCCAAGCATGAATGGCATTGAGCTTAGTGAGCAAATAGCCGCTAAATATCCTGCAATTAATATGGTAATTATGACCACTTTTTCACGTGCTGGTTATATTAGGCGCTCTTTGAATGTGGGTGTGAAAGGTTTTATTTTAAAAGAAGCACCCAGCGAAGAGCTAATAAACGCGTTAAAAAAAGTAATGCAAGGGCAAAAGGTGATTGACCCAGAACTTGCCATTAATGCCCTAGACGATGCCGACCCACTCACAGATAAAGAGCGTAAAGCTTTAAAGCTTGCAAGTGATGGCTTAAAAACCAGCGAAATAGCTAAGCAGCTCTATATAAGTGAAGGGACAACGCGTAATTATTTATCTGATGCGATTGCAAAGCTCAATGCCACAAACAGAATAGATGCAGCGCGTATCGCTCGGCAAAAGGGGTGGTTATAAATAGCTTCTTTGATGATTACAAAAATAGGCACTTTATAAATTTTATACAACGTATTACTATTCATTGCATAACTATAAAAGTAACGAAAAGTGCTAAAAGCGCAGCTAAATGCACTCAAAGAGGCTCGAATGACCGCATTAATAAAGATTACCACTGAGCAAAGCGTGGCAATACTTACCATGAATACCGCTGAAAACCGCCATAACCCTAGTTTTATAGCTGAACTTAATCAACACTTAGATAGCATAGAAGCCAATGGCGATATTAACGCCGTAGTATTAACCTCAAGCAGCGATAAAAGCTGGTCATTGGGAATAGATTTACAGTGGATGGCAAGTTCAGATAACACGCCTACAGTTATTGCCGATTTTATGGATTCGATAGGGCAGTTATTTAAACGCATAGTGACGTTTCCTATACCTATCATTGCTGCATTAAACGGTCACACTTATGGTAATGGCTCGGTGTTGGCATGTGCCTGTGATTTTCGGTTTATGAAATCTGACAAAGGCTTTTTCTGCTTTCCTGAAGTTGATGTACTGGTACCGTTTGTACCGTCTATGTTTCCGATTATTAATAAAGCGATTAATCCGCAATTTTTTAACCGCTTAGCTATGACTGGCGAGCGTGTTGATGCGCAAAAATTGTTACAACAAAATGTGGTAGAAGCAATTTTTGCTGATGAGCAAGCCTTGCAAGCGGGTGTGTTAGAGTTTGCGCAAAGCTTTAATAAAAATCGTTGGATATACGCTCAAAACAAAACCCAAATGAACAAACCAATACTCGATGTTATGGCTGCACAAGACTCGGCTTTTATTGAAAACATCAGCACGCTATTGTGGAAGAAACTACAGCAAAAGTAAGCTGTTTTTATAAAAGTGAGTAAACATAACTACAGTTAATTTACTCACTTTCATGTGCATTAATTAAGTAGGTGTTAAGTGTTATTTAGCTACATTGCTACAAAATGCAAAAGCTAATAACGCTTTATTAAAAGTTTAATGGCTTTTACCTGTCTCATTTCGAGTATATGAGTTAAAATGCTTACATAACCAACTAACAAGATAGTGAATGTCAAACCAAGATCCAAATCTCAGTCGAGAACAAGAAAAGTACGAAAACCCAGTCCCTAGTCGTGAGTTTATACTTACTCACCTTCAAGAGCGTTCAAAACCTGCTAATTACACGCAACTATGCGAAGAACTCGCGGTCAACGATGAAGAACGACAAATAGCATTTAAGCGCCGACTTCGTGCCATGGAGCGCGACGGGCAATTGTATTTTAATAAATTTAAATGTTATGCCCTGATTGACGAAGCCGGTTTAACCAAAGGCAAAGTTGTCGGTCACAGAGACGGTTTTGGCTTTTTAGAAGTTGAAGGCGAGAGCAAAGACTGGTTTATTGCTAAGCATCAAATGAATATGGTGCTACATGGCGACATTGTTCTTGCGAAAGGCACTAAGCGTGGTTCAGGCTCAAAATGCGATGCCCGTATTATTAAAGTGCTTACTAATGAGCGAGCGCCTATTGTTGGCCGCTATTTTGTTGAGCATGGTATTGCCGTTGTGGTTGCTGAAGATCCGCGCATTACCCAAGATATTATTATTTTACCGGGTAACGAAAAAGGCGCACGCCACAACCAAATGGTGCAAGTGCAAATAACTCAAAATCCAAGCCGTAATATGAATGCGGTAGGTAAAGTGATTGACGTACTGGGCGAGCATTTAGCGCCGGGTATGGAAATTGAAGTTGCGCTGCGTAATCACGATATTCCGCATGTGTGGCCTGAAGAAGTTGAGCAGCAAGTTGCCCACTTAGGTGAATTTGTTGAAGAAGCCGATAAGCAAGGCCGTGTTGATTTACGCGGCTTACCACTTGTCACTATTGATGGCGAAGACGCTCGCGACTTTGATGACGCTGTTTATTGTGAACCTAAAAAATCAGGTGGCTGGCGTTTATGGGTAGCCATTGCCGATGTATCCCATTATGTAGGTATGAACACGCCGCTTAACAAAGAAGCGATAGAGCGCGGTAATTCAGTGTATTTCCCTGAGCAAGTTATTCCAATGCTGCCAAAAGTATTGTCTAACGGTTTGTGTTCGCTTAACCCTGAGGTTGATCGCCTGTGTATGGTTGCAGAAATGACCGTATCGCAAGAGGGTAAGCTGTCGGGCTATAAGTTTTACGAAGCACTAATGAATTCGCATGCTCGTTTAACCTACACCAAAGTAAATGCCATTTTACAAAATGACGAAAAGCTCCGTAAAGAATACGCAGCTGTAGTGCCACATTTAACTGACTTACAGCAAATGTACATGGCATTAAAAGCAGCACGCCAAGAGCGTGGTGCAATTGAATTTGAAACACTCGAAACCCGTTTTGTATTTAACGCACAGCGTAAAATAGAATCTATTGTGCCAGTTATTCGTAACGATGCGCACAAGCTGATTGAAGAATGTATGATTTTAGCCAATGTATCGGCGGCTAAATTACTTGAGAAACACGAAGCAAGTGCGTTATTTAGGGTGCATGATGAACCTGATAGCGAAAAACTGGGTAACTTTACTCAGTTTTTAACTGAGTTGGGTATTGAGAGCACGCTAAGCGATGAACCCACCCCGAAAGAAATCACTCATGTATTGGCTCGTTTAGGGGATCGTCCTGAAGCTGAACTTATTCAAACTATGCTACTGCGCTCAATGAAGCAAGCGGTATATCAGCCAGATAACATAGGTCACTTTGGTTTAGCATTATCAGCTTATGCGCATTTTACCTCGCCAATTCGCCGTTACCCCGATTTAGTGGTACACCGTGCAATTAAAGCGGTGTTAAAAGCGCAAGGCCAACAAACGTCAGGTGAATATGCCTACAGCGATGATGAAGTCGATCAACTTGGTGAGCAGTGTTCTACCACTGAGCGCCGCGCAGATGATGCCACCCGTGAAGTAGCCGATTGGCTAAAATGTGAATACATGCAAGATCATGTAGGCACGGAGTTTAACGGGGTTATTTCATCGGTTACTAATTTTGGTTTATTTATTCGTTTAGATGATTTGCAAATTGATGGATTAATTCATGTTACCAATTTAGGTGATGAATACTTCCAACATGATGCGGCTAAACATTGCTTGGTGGGTGAACACACACATACGGTTTATCGTTTAGGCGATAAAGTAACTGTACAAGTTGCCTCGGTAAGCTTAGATGATCGCCGAATTAACTTAACGCTTAAAGGCGATGTGGCTCAAGATCGTTATGCGCGTCGTCGTGCGCCAAAAAAGAATGCCCCAGCAAGTGTTCGCTCGCAACTTAAAGCCGGTAAAATACCGGGTAAAAAGTCAGCAAGCGACAGTAAAAAACCAAAAGGTGGAAAAAAGCCTGCAAGTAAAACTAAAGCAGCGGGTAAATCTAAAGTAACAGCGGATGACACCACCGCGAAGAAAAAAACCAAAAAGAAAGCGGTCAAAAAGCCTAAAAGACCAGGTAAAAATGCCCGTAAACGTAGTAGCCCAGGAGCAAACAATTCGTGAGTAATGAATTAATTTTTGGCTTTCACTCTGTTGAAGCAATTTTAGCAAAAGAGCCAGAGCGCTTTATAGAAATATATGCCCTTAAGGGACGCGATGATAAGCGTTTATCGCCTGTGATTGAGCAAGCGCGTCAGTTTGGTATTTCAGTACAGTTTATGCAACGAAAAGCGCTTGATAACAAAGCGAAAGATGAACAGCATCAAGGCATTATTGCCAACGTAAAAGCGGCGCGAGTGTTTAATGAAAAAGATCTCGATGAGATCATTGAACGCGAAGACACGCCATTTTTACTGGTACTTGATGGCATTACCGATCCGCATAATTTAGGCGCTTGCTTACGTAGTGCCGATGCAGCGGGTGTACATGCGGTGATTGTTCCTAAAGACAAATCAGCAAAGCTTAATGGCACAGCACGTAAAGTAGCCTGTGGCGCAGCAGAAACGGTACCGCTTATTCAGGTAACTAACCTTGCACGTACATTGCGTGAAATAAAAGATGCGGGCGTTTGGGTTGTAGGTACTGCCGGTGAAACCGACACACATGTATTTGATGCCAGCTTAACAGGCCCAATGGCGATTGTGATGGGTGCTGAAGGCGAGGGCATGCGCCGCTTAACGCGTGAGCATTGTGATGTGCTCGTTAAAATCCCAATGGCAGGCACGGTTTCAAGTTTAAATGTATCGGTAGCAACCGGCATTTGTTTATTTGAAGTGTTACGCCAGCGCGCAGAAACAAATTAAGCCTAAGCGAATCACATAGGCATTAAAAAGCCGAGATTGATTACATCAATCTCGGCTTTTTTGTACTTTTAAGTTAGCGCTTTATTAAAAGCTGTAAGAGTAACCCATTTGTACTGAGCGTGGCTTACCAGGTTGAATACCGCCATTTGCGCGGTTAGCAATGTAGGTTTTATCAAACAGGTTATCAACGCTTAGGTATACTTTTTGATTTTCATCAATTAAGTACTTAGCAGCTAAATCCCATACAACACGGCTATCAATCGCATTTAAGCCTGAGTCAGAAAGGTCAGCATGTGCATCCGATACGTAACGTATTTGGCTGTTAACAACAAAGTTATTCACTTCGGCACCAAATGATAAAGCAACTTGGTTTTCTGGTACGTAAGGCATTGCATCGCCTTTTTCTACAGAGCCCCAAATTTCTGAATCAAATGTGTTTTTAAACTCTGAATCAGTGTAGGTGTAAGTCAGTTTAACTGGGAACGCTACTGATGCAGTATTAAACGTACGACCAGCGCTAAATTCAAAGCCTGATACTTCTACTTCACCGTAGTTGTATTGGTCGCCAATGTTGTCGTCGTTACAACCTACTGATGCGGTACAGTTACCATGCATGTTGTCGTAATCAGAGTAGAATGCAATCACTTCACCGTTAAAGCCGTTTGCATTAAAACGAGAACCAAACTCAATGTTGACGCTTTCTTCTTCGTCTTGGTCAGCATTGCCTGGCGCTGCGGGTGCATAACCTTTTTGAATACCGGCAAGTAACGTTACGTTGTCGTTAAGTGTGTAAGTAGCACCTAAAGACGGTACTAAAATTTCAGTATCGTTTGAAATATCTTTCGTTAAGCCTTGGCTACGAGTTGGATCTGATTTAGCCCATTCTTCACGGGTAATAGTAATGTCTTCATAACGCAGACCTGCACTCACTACTAATGCATCCATTGTCCATTCGTCTTGAATAAATAGGGTGCTTGCTTTTGCGCTGTCTAAGCGATTGCTATTAGAGCCAGGTGCGCCTTGCGAAGTAAGAGTCATGCTTAAATCTTGATTAAGCGTGTATTTGTCTTCCCACTGGAAACGATCCATTTCGTCTTCGTGGTAACGTACGCCAACCGTAATGTAGTGATCGCCCGCTGGAATGTGTAATTCAGACTGCACGCCTTTGGCTTGGTAGTCGCGGTTATTAGCTTTAACACCTATGTTTTCGATGCCTTCAGCCGTTGGGTTTGCTTCAAATTCACTGTATTGCTCAAGGTAGCTTTCGCTTACTTTACTGGCTTTGTACCAGTTACGGTGGAAGTCATTTAAGTAAGCGGTTGCTAAAAATTCGTAACCTTCATCAAAGCGGTATGCATAGTTTACTTGGTATGCATTATGACGGGTGTTCATCTCATCATTTTGCGATGCCGCATAACGACGGTTAGGATTTTCTTGGTAATCGGCGTTAGTTAAGCCCATGTACGTTTCGTCTGATGTTTCTTCAGAGTACTTAGCTTTAAACTCAATGTTGTGGGCATCGTTTTCACCAAAGGTATGGCCAAATTTTACCAGTACGTCATTTTTTTCAAAACCAGTGTTGTCATCGCCTACTGGTAATTCTTTAAAACCATCAGCGCCGTAAGAAAACACTTCAATTAAGCCCGCTGTGTTATTTTTTTCTTTAGCGAAGTAAGCGTGACCTTTATAGTAACCATCGCTACCAAGTGCCGCGTCAACCATACCCATAGAGCTATTTGCTTCAGTTGGTAAGCTGCGAGAAAGTAAATTTAATACACCACCGGTAGTGCGCGGGCCATATTTAACAGAGGCAGCACCTTTTAATACTTCAATAGACTCCATACGACCCATAGTTGGGAAGTAATAAGCCGATGGTGCAGAATAAGGAGCCGGTGCAACGAGTACGCCGTCTTCCATTACTGAAATTTTATCGTTACGGCCAGTACCTGTGCCACGCATACCAATGTTAGGACGCAGACCATAGCCATCTTCTTCTTGAACGTATACACCTGGTACAGATGCTAATACGCGAGAAATATCGGTAAATTCGAATTTTTGCAATTCTTCATCAGAGATAAATGTAGCCGATCCTGGAATATCGTTAATTGCTGCTTGTGAGCCAATAACGGTAATTTGTTCAAAGTTGCGTTCAACGCCGCCGGCATCTTTTGCCATTGCTGTAGCACTTAAAGACAGCGCTACGGCTGCAGTTAACGAGGAAACTAAAAATTTATGTGACATTGATTACCCTAAAAATAGTTCAACTACTAAAATTGGCGTAATTTAAACATGTTAACGAATGAGAATCAATATTATTAAGTTTTAGTTATATTTACATTTGCCGTAAAAATACGCTATTTTTATAACATTTTTAACTAAGTGTTTATTCTAATCTTATAAAACTAGGATAATGTATTGGCTGGTGGCGGTTAATTTAGCCTGAACTCTGTGTGGGATAGATTTATTATCCAGAGTTCAGGTTATTTAAGCAGTGGGATAGCCCAAGCGCAGCTTAATAAATTCGGCGAGTTTAAATACCGCGTTTTCAGGTTCGCTGGCGGTTTTTACTAAACTAATACCTATGCTACCAAGCGCAGGTAAATGTTTAGTGTGTAAGTGATAGGCTAAATCGTTAGGTACGGTACTTTTTGCGAGCACTGTTATGCCTAAGCCTTCTTTTAATGCGGCAATTAAACCGGTTAAATCGGCATTACTGTAAACAATACGATATTTAATGCCTGCTTTTTCAAGCGCCTGAGTTGCTCTGCGTCGGTAAATACAGCCCTCAGGCGCGGTCACTAAGGTTACCGTTTCATTTTGTGCCAGTGATAGGTCGCCCACCCACACTAATTGGTCTTGAATAAAAATAGGGAATTTTTCTGAGTCTAGTTGCTCGTTAAGCGCTAACACTAAATCAAATTGATCTTGGCGCTCATCAGAGAGTAGGTGTTTACTTAAGCGTGATTTTACTTCAAGCGATACCTCAGGGTAGAGCGCCACAAAATCGCCAATAATGGAGGGCAAAATACGCGCGGCAAATTCGCTAGGGATCCCTAAGCGCACTTTACCGGTTACACTTTCTGAGGTGAACAACTGCAAAATGGCATCGTTATGCTGCACCATTTGTTTTGCCATCGGCAGCAATAACTCACCATATTGGTTGAGTACTTGTCGTTGTCCCTGCTTTTTAAATAATTTATAGCCGAGTAAGTCTTCTAAACGTTTTACTTGTAAGCTCACTGCTGGTTGCGAAAGGCCAAGTAAATCGCCAGCTTTGGCAAATCCACCAACCTCAACCACCATAACAAAAGTTCGTAAACTGTCGGTTGAAATATTTTTCATATTTAAAATTACTATTTATATGGCTATATATATAAGTATTATTTATCAATTGATAAGTAATTACAATTTGTTGTTGTAAGGCTTGCGCAATATACTTTTGCTATTAAAGATTGATAGGTATTTGTTATGACTTTTAACCCGATTATGTTTGCCCGCCATAGCAACGCTAACAGCGCGGTTATTAATGCCTTACAAGCCGATAGCAGTCACGTTGTTATTGACTTTAGTGGTAGTGAAGCATCGGTATTTTTAAGTGCTATTTTAGGTCATGACCTCACCAAACTTACCGCTAGTGGCTTTGGCTTTAAAGGCACACTGGATGGCGATTTAAATTCTGATTTTAGCTACGCCGTTTACTACTTTAGCGAAACCGCCTTTCGATTTGTACTTCCAGTTAATGCTAGCCTGCAATTACAAGCGCTCATTAACGAGCAGCAGCTTAGATACGATATCGACTTTGTGGTACGCACCGACTTAGCGACCTTTACTTTAAAAGGCGACAATGCATTTGATACCTTAGTTGAGGCATTTAAACTAACCCCAGGGTTACGCCTTGCTGACGCGCAGCTTTGCTATGGCGCGCAAAGTGGAGACGTGTTTGTTACTGCAGTAGATCAAAACAACGAACAGCAGTTTATTGTTATTGCTAAAACAGCCACGCTTGATAAGTGGCAACAGTATATGCAGCAACAGGGCTTTAGTGTTACCAACACGCAAGCGGCCTAACGGGTAAAAAGTTAAAGATTACAATTTGGTAGGCTTATTAATGGCTACCATGTTATTCCCCCTCATTTAATTGAGGCCACGCCCACACACATGGGTTAATTTAAAAGTGAAGGAATATTATGACTTCTAAAACAGTATTACATGCAAAGCACATTGAAGCCGGCGCAAAAATGGTTGATTTTCATGGCTGGGAAATGCCAATTAACTACGGCTCACAAATAGAAGAACACAACGCCGTACGTAACGATGCGGGTATGTTTGACGTGTCGCACATGACCATTGTTGATATACAAGGTGAACAAGCACAAGCGTTTTTACGCAAGCTAGTAGCTAACGATGTTGCTAAGTTAACCGTACCAGGTAAAGCGCTTTACACTGGCATGCTTAACGAGCAAGGCGGCGTAATCGACGACTTAATTATTTACTACTTTAGCGAAACATTTTATCGCTTAGTGGTTAACTCAGCGACCCGTGAAAAAGATTTAGCACATTTAGCTAAGGTATCGAGCGATTTTGCTGTAACGGTTACTGAGCGCCCAGAATACGCCATGATTGCGGTTCAAGGCCCTAATGCACGTGCTAAAACAGCCCAGGTATTAAACGCAGACCAGCAAGCTGCAGTAGAAGGCATGAAGCCATTTTTTGGTGTTCAAGCCGGTGATTTATTTATTGCTACAACAGGTTATACTGGCGAAGACGGTTACGAAATTGTAGTACCAAACGAGCAAGCAGCCGATTTATGGCAGCAACTGCTTGATGCCGGTGTAGCGCCTGCGGGCTTAGGCGCGCGCGACACACTACGTTTAGAAGCAGGTATGAACCTTTACGGCCTAGATATGGACGAAAGCGTATCACCACTGGCAGCTAACATGGCATGGACTATTGCATGGGAGCCAGAAGATCGTGACTTTATTGGTCGTGATGTTTTGGTAAAACAACGTGCAGAAAAAAGTACTCACAAGCAAGTAGGTCTTATTCTTGAAGAAAAAGGCGTACTACGCAGTGGTTCTAAAGTAATTGTTGATGGTGGCGAAGGTGTTATTACATCTGGCACATTCTCACCAACATTGGGCTATAGTGTTGCATTAGCACGTGTACCACGTTCAACCGGCGACACAGCTCAAGTAGAAATGCGTAAAAAATTAGTTAACGTAAAAGTAGTTAAGTCGGGCTTTGTACGTAACGGTAAATCAATAATCTAAATAATTTGGTTATACCAATAAATAGGTCACCCTCATTTATTGGTATTCTCCCAATCTAAACCAAAGGATGAAAAAAATGAGCAATATCCCTAGCGAGTTAAAATACGCACCTTCACATGAGTGGGTTCGTAACGAAGGCGACGGCACTTACACTGTTGGTATTTCTGAGCATGCACAAGAACTGCTTGGCGACATGGTATTTGTTGAATTACCAGAAGTAGGCGACGAAGTAGATGCAGGCGAAGACTGTGCAGTAGCAGAGTCAGTAAAAGCGGCATCAGACATTTACGCGCCAATCAGTGGTGAAATTGTTGCCATTAACGAAGAGCTAGAAGATGCGCCTGAAACAGTAAACAACGACGCATACGGCGACGGTTGGTTATTCCGTATTAAAGCGTCAGAAGAGTCTGAGTTAGATAACTTATTAGACGCTGAAGGTTACGCGCATACAATTGACGAAGACTAATCGTTAATTAATAAAAGCCCCTCTATGTTAAAACATTGGGGCTTTTATGATTAAAGCGCTTATTTTTCCATACAAAGTAGGCTGCTAAATCATCACATATTTTAATCAATACTAGTTACCCATTAGTATTTGGATCATAGGAATCTGGACACATGTCAAACGCCAAATCTCTTGAACAATTAGAGCAAAAGCAAGATTTTATTCGCCGCCATATTGGGCCAAGCCCAGCGCAAGTAAACGACATGCTTAGCGCTCTTGAAGTATCGAGCGTTGAAGAGCTGATCGGTCAAACTGTACCTGCTGGTATTCGTCTTGAGCAAGGTCTTAATATCGGCGAAAGCCGCACCGAAGTTGAAACACTAAGCTACTTAAAATCAGTAGCAAGCAAAAATAAAGTTTTCAAATCGTATATTGGCCAAGGCTACCACCCAACTCACGTACCGCACGTAATTTTACGTAACGTACTTGAAAACCCGGGTTGGTACACAGCGTACACACCGTATCAGCCAGAGATTGCACAAGGGCGTTTAGAGTCACTATTAAATTTCCAGACTATGACCCTAGATATTACCGGCCTAGATTTAGCAAGTGCCTCACTGCTTGACGAATCAACCGCTGCAGCCGAGGCTATGGGCCTTGCAAAACGTGTATCTAAAGCTAAAAAAGCCAATGCGTTCTTTATTGCTGACGACGTACACACGCAAACGATTGACGTAGTGAGCACCCGTGCAGAGCAATTTGGTTTTGAAATTATTGTAGGTAAAGCCGCCGATGCTGTGAACCACGATATTTTTGGTGCGTTATTCCAATACCCGTCAACATCAGGCGAAATTGTTGATATAACTGACCTAATAGCTGGCGTACAAAGCAAAAAAGCGATTGCATGTGTGGCAGCCGATATCATGAGCTTATTACTATTAAAAGCACCAGGTAAATTAGGCGCCGACGTAGTACTGGGTTCAGCACAGCGTTTTGGCGTACCTATGGGTTACGGCGGTCCTCATGCAGCATTTTTTGCAACACGTGATGCGTACAAACGTTCATTACCAGGTCGTATTATTGGTGTATCAAAAGACCGTTTAGGTAATGATGCATTACGTATGGCAATGCAAACCCGCGAGCAACACATTCGCCGCGACAAAGCCAATTCAAACATTTGTACTGCGCAAGTATTGCTAGCGAACATGGCTGCGTTTTACGCGGTATACCATGGCCCGCAAGGCTTAAAAACCATTGCACAACGCATTCACCGTTTTGCTGATATTTTAGCAACTGGCTTAAAAGCAAAAGGTGTGGCACTTAAGCACACTACTTGGTTTGACACATTAACAGTGGTTGATGAAAACAAAGCCGACGTGATTGCGCGTGCTGTAGCTAAAGGTGTTAACTTTGCTACTAACCATGCGGGTGAATATTCAATTTCAGTATCAGAAACCACAACCCGTGCAGACGTTGCTGAGTTATTTGATATTATTTTAGGCGAAGGCCATGGCCTAAGTGTAGATGCGATTGCCGCTGATGTTGAAGCAAATGGCAGCGAGTCTATTCCTGCAAGCCTAGTGCGTGATGATGAAATTCTAACGCATCCAAACTTTAACAGCTACCACAGCGAAACAGACATGCTTCGTTATATTAAGCGCCTTGAAAACAAAGATTTAGCGCTTAATCATTCTATGATCTCGTTAGGTTCATGTACCATGAAACTAAACGCGACCGCTGAAATGATCCCAATTACATGGCCTGAATTTGCAAACCTTCACCCATTCTGCCCGCTAGACCAAGCAGAAGGTTACCAAGTAATGATTAACGAACTACACGATTGGTTAGTTAATATTACCGGTTACGATGCGGTTTCATTGCAACCAAACTCAGGTGCACAAGGTGAATACGCAGGCTTAATCGCCATTCGTAAATATCACGAGTCTCGAGGGGACGCGCACCGTAACGTATGTTTAATCCCAAGTTCTGCGCACGGTACTAACCCAGCGTCGGCACAAATGGCCAGCATGAAAATTGTGGTTGTTAACTGTGATAAAAACGGCAACATCGACATGGAAGACCTAAAAGCGAAAGCTGAAGAAGTCTCTGAAAATCTATCATGTGCCATGGTAACGTACCCATCTACCCACGGTGTATACGAAGAAACGATTCGTGAGTTATGTGAAATTGTTCACCAGCATGGTGGCCAAGTTTACATGGATGGCGCAAACATGAACGCCCAAGTAGGCGTTACTAGCCCAGGCTTTATTGGCTCAGATGTGTCGCACTTAAACTTACATAAAACCTTCTGTATTCCACACGGTGGCGGCGGCCCAGGTGTTGGCCCAATTGGTGTTAAATCGCACCTTGCGCCATTTATGCCAAACCACAGCGTAATTAACGTACCAGGTACTAATGAAGGAAATGGTGCAGTATCGGCAGCGCCTTACGGCTCTGCAGCTATTTTACCTATTTCATGGGCTTACATTGCCATGATGGGCTCTGAAGGCTTAAAACAAGCGACAGAAATGGCGATTGTAAATGCTAACTACTTAAGCAATGAGCTAAGCAAGCACTTCCCAATTTTATACCGTGGCCGTAATAATCGCGTTGCTCACGAATGTATTATTGACCTACGCCCATTAAAAGAAGCCTCAGGCATTACTGAAATGGACGTTGCTAAGCGCTTACAAGATTATGGTTTCCACTCACCAACAATGTCGTTCCCTGTAGCGGGCACATTAATGATTGAGCCAACTGAATCTGAGTCTAAGGGCGAGATTGACCGCTTTATCGAAGCGATGGTGTCGATTAAAGGTGAAATTGATAAAATCATTTCTGGTGAATGGTCTATCGAAAACAACCCTCTGGTATTTGCACCACACACACAAGCTGATGTGTTAGGTAATGAATGGGACCGTGCGTATGACCGTTTTTACGCTGCATTCCCAGTACCAGCGGTTGCTAAAGATAAGTTCTGGCCAACGGTTACACGTATCGATGACGTATACGGCGACCGTAATTTAGTATGTGCATGTCCTCCGATTGAGACTTATCGCGACTAATTTTTGAACTTTAAAGGATAGTAAGTTCCACTGTGGAGTGGGATTTATTGAAATTATAAAAGCCGTTGCAGCAATGCAACGGCTTTTTTGTGTGAGGTGATTCGCCATAAATTATATGGGGTAGGTTGGGTAGAGTGAAACGAAACCCAACAAATCACAAATATACTTACTAGCTCAAAAACCAAGAGTGTGTGTTATTTATTGTAGGCGCACAGCTTGCTTACGCGCTGCCTTAGCCTGAGTAGATGCTTGAAATTACTATTACAGGTAAAGTTGATGCGTTTCGTGCTTCTAGAAATTAGAAACCTTATTCAAGGTTTTGTCGCGCTGGCGACGGCAGCCAAAGAGGGGCTGCCGCTGACCCCTCTCTGGACTCTCCCAGCGCACCCGAGCATCACGCTATTTCCTTCAAAACACAATTGATGTGAACGTAAACGCCATGAAAGCACATCCATGTGCAAGCATGGCTTTCATTTCATCCATGAAATGCATTACTCATCAATTGCTTATTTTCAGGGCGTGATGACGGGGAGGGGTGTTAAACGTTAGATTGGTGTTTAGTAATTTAAACTAGTCTAAAATTAAGTTGATCTTCAATTCCTTTGCAATCTAAGTTAAATTGTTCAAATGTGTAGTCCCTTGCAAAATACGAAAAAGATTTCAAATAAAAATAATCTTCAGAAGTCGTATATCTTTGTCCAATATATTTTGAAATATCAATAGATGATTTATAGTTAATAGTCGAGCTTAAATCTAAATGAGTAATTCCTGTTATCGGTTGGTGACTTACTGAAGCCCCTAAAAGACTCAATTCATTAAGATATGCTTCTATCTTAGTTTGCCAACCGAATACTATAACAGGGCCTACAGAAACACCAGTAATTGCATCTTGATGCTTATCGAGCCAGCTTATAGTGGAAGCAATCGATTCTTCATTTTCACCTGCAAACAATAAAATATTAACTTTTACTTTAATATTATTTTTATATGCTTCTTCAATTAACCTAGATGCTTGTGAGAGGTATTTCTCAGGTTTTTTAGTTTTGTTCATATTTATAAGTTGGTTGAAATTCGCACTTTCTAAACCTAAATCTATGATCTCTAAACCTGCTAACTTTAGTTTTTTGAGATGAGATACTTTGATGCTATCAACACGAGCCTCTGTTCTCCACTTAAAGCTTTGTTTGGTTTGCTGGCGGTGCTTTATTAATTCGTCAATCCACTCTTCTTTCGAAGCAAATAGCGATGCTTCAAAATACAGGTTCATGGGAGTTAGGTTATCAACCAAAATGGTTTTATGCGATTCAGATACTATTAGTTTAGGGGATTTTAGAACTGTTAGCTTTTCATCTTTCTCTTGACAAAAGTTACAGCCCATACCGCACCCTCTTGAAACCTCTAAATTTGGCTGAAATAAATGTCGTTCATGTAGTAAGGAGTAATCTAATTGATTAATAGCATTTTCTCTCGTCGACTTTAATGGGTTATTTGTAATAAGCTTTAAAATATGTTCTTCAGCTGTACCAGGAAAAATAATATCAGCAAGAGGTATAAGCTCTTTCATTAAAGTAACTTCATCATCTATTACCCATCGACCACCAATAATTATTTTTTTTTGAGGTAAAGCCTTTTTAACTAAATTAATAAAACTATTCACCCAACTAACAGCATAAAAACTAGGTATTGAGATTAAAATAGGGTACTCAGAAGCTAATAACCCCAATGATACTGAAGTGTTAAAAGTATCATTTGGATCATCAAATCCACCTTGTATTTGTATTGATTCAAATCCATTGTTTTTTAAAACAGTAGCTAAAGACAGCAATCCATAGTTTAAATATCTATTTTTTCTATGAATAATATGGTCCGTTTTTTTCGTTATAAGCTGACCAGCACTTATGCAAAATATTTTACTCAACTGTAACTTCCTTATTAGTTTAGATATTAGTAATTACAGTTTCAGTAATTCATTCTTGCAACTTTCAATTTCTTCCAAAACATTATCAGTTAGACATTCTGAAAATTCAGGAGCAATAAAAACACGAATAAAATACTTTATTGATTGATATCTGTTTAACTTATCGCCACATTCATCGAATCTTTTTAAGTTATAATTACCAGCGAAAGTCTTAGTTAATAACTTTATTTCAGTTTTATCGATATCTTTAAATGCATTGTCTGTCATTACATCTACAGTGAAATACTCATTACTAACAACATTACAAATTATTGCTGAGATTTTATTCTCTATATTTTCGCGAAATTCCTTATCTATGTTATCTGTGATTGATTTGTTTGGAGGGAAAACTTTAGCTTCGTATTTTTTAACCCATGGTTTTCTACTATTTAAATCATTTAAAATTTTGAGGCCGATCTCAGGCTTTTCACTTTTAGCTAGGAGTGTTTTTAATTGTTCATTTAAAAAGTAGCTATCAGAGTTTTTCAAATAAAACTTCTGAATAAGAGAAATTTTATTTTCTTCATCAGGATTAGCTGATTCATTGAAACAAAAAATATTTTGTGCATTTCCACTAGATGCGATATTGCAGATAGCTCCCATCATTGATGAGAAAGCCCTATTTGTTTTGTGATAATAAACCTGACTAAATAGATTTGCTCTAGCATTAATAAATTCAGCAATTGAATCAATACAACTCTCTGTATATGCTAAATATAATTTATTATGATCTACAACTGGAACAATGGACATAAATAATCTGTTGAAGTCATAAACACCGCACTTAACGCCAGAAAAATACCCGTCTCTTTGTAAATAGTCCATTCTGTCGGCATCGATAGGGCATGAAGAAATGATTGATGTTAACATCGGTAAGATATCTATTTTTTTATCATCAATTTTTGTAAATATAGACTTATCTGAGTAATTGCTTTCAATAATTTTCATTACATTATTGATATCAATTTTTTCTTTATCTTCAGTGTTGAGACTATCATAAATAGCCCTTACAAAAATCAGTGAAATATGTTCATGCTCAACCTTTTCTCCTTTGATCATGTTAAATAATTCAGGGAACTTTGAGCCTATATGCTTTTTTAGGTATGTTTTTGAAGGTAGAAATGAATCAAATTGATGTGACATTGGTCCATGACCAATATCATGAAATAATGCAGCCAGTCTTAATTCTTGGATGTTTATATTGGGTAACTTTCCCATATATGTGAATAAATGTTTATTTATATTCTTTTTAGCAAAGCGATAAGAGTTTAGTTGTAAATGTTTAAGTATCTCATAAGATAAATTCATAACACCTAGAGAGTGTTCAAATCGTGTATGCATAGCTGAAGGGAATACTTTATATAAAAATGTATTTTGCTTAATAGTCCGCAAGCGTTGAAATAAAGGATGGTCTATACACTTCACCTCCAAATCAGTTAATCTTATTATTCCGTGAATGGGGTCAAGAATTTTACTTACTAGCTGTGTATCAAAATCCATATCTATACCTTTTTTAATTATTATAAATAGAGTCAGGTCTTGTATTTCTGATCTATCAATTTAGCTTTTAGTAGTTTTAAGCTGTTGAACTGCTTTTTCATATGCTCAATATCACACAGGCTTTTTATAAACTCAATTAGACCTATCGCTTAAATTTTTAAAATATATTGATTTACCCAAAAAAGACCAAAGGGTTACCCATTAGAAATTTCAGATTAAGCAGGCCAATGTATTTTTTATCTTTCAATTAAAAAATACAACTGCATATTTTTTAACTCAATTTGAGAACGAAAGGGGGCAAACTAAAGGTCTCTCCCATTAGAAAGTTCATGTTAAGCAGGCAGCTGTGTTTCCTTGAACTTTTTATTCAAAAACCAAGTGTTCTTATTATTTAAACTCATTTTTATTAAGTGCTTAGTACTGATTAATAAGTACAATAGTTAAAATTTATTTATTTTAATTTTATATTTACAAGGAAGTTGTTTATATGAGTGATGTAACGCCATTTTTTTATATTGCTGTTATGGCTTTTTATTTTTTACACAAAAACGAAGAAGGTAAAATACTAGTACCGATTGTTGCTTTTGCAGCAATACCGTTATTTAGTAACGATTACTGGCTGTGGTTTAAGGTGAGTATAGGGCTGAGCATCTATGTTTTAATGGTAGAAAAAGCTAAAGCCGGATATACAGGAGGTGGGGCCGTTTCAGCATTCGCCGCATTTTTTATAGGGGCTTATATGGTCAGTATTGTTATTAATACAGTTATATTTGTAATGGCTAATGGAATTTTTTAACTGTTATTTCGACTTTTTTGTATTACTGTTCAAGCAAAAATGAAGCGGCTGCAAAAAAGGAGTTAATCTTGAGAGGTTTAATTAAACTGGAAGATATTTAAATGATATTAAAAGGCTGCGTAGTAATATTTTGCTTAGTATGTATTAATCTTTTTGCTCGACATAATATGACTCAAAAGAAAGCTAATGGCTATTCTAATAAGGATTTGTTAAAAATATCATTTGTTTTTTCAAGTTTACTAACGATATTAACATTAGCTATGATAACTATTGGCACTGAGTTTTCCGGTTCGATTCAATCTATAGGCTTGTTTATTATATATTGGAGTAATATATATGGTTTGCTTAAGGTATGGAGAAATGCATAGTGAGGTTAATTAAGCTTTTTTGTTTACTAAGCGCCATATTTTTTAGTCATCTTGCTACAGGAAATGATTTATATTTTGATGTAGGTAAAGCTACACCCTATCTTAGTGTTTGCTCACTTAAAAATGACTTGTCTGAAAGTAATACCATTGTTGATTTTACCAATGATTTACTAGGTAAAATCTATCATTCATCTGGAGAGACAGAGAAAGATGTTATTGCTTTAGGCACTAATGAATACTTTGATCAGTTGAGTTATCAATCTGCGCTTGGTGTTACTGAGGAATATGAGTTGTATACATTGTCAAGGTGCGAACGCTTTGCAGTCAATTTTTTAAATAAGTTATGCTCAGACAAAGTGAGTAAACTTCCATTACCTAAGCTTACATGTACAAAGGAAAAGCAGTATCTTTAAATAAAAAACAAATTTAATAAAACTACATTACAAATTAATTTAGAATATTTTTTAAGGTTTTATTTTCGATTGGCTTTAAAAACCAAAGGGTCATACTTCTGGTTTTAGACATAAAAGGCCTAGATTTATAGTTACCATTGTTGGTGAATTAATGTATCTAGATCTCTGCGTATTGAGTCTATGAATGCATTTTATTATTTAATGAATTGCGTAAGAGGGCATGCAAAACACCTTTTTGAATGGTGACTGCTTTAAGTCTTTTTTACATTATATTGAGCAAGCCTACGTTTAATATTTATGTATATTGTCCTGTTTAATGAGCAGTCACAACCACCTGCTAATCGAAATCCCCGTTACTAATTTCAAGACTATAAAACTGTAGCCAACATGGCCAAAAACCTGAAAAGGCGGGTATGTTGGAATTGCGTTGATAGGGTTGAGGCAAGCGAAGCTGGAGGTTATTCTGGAGGGGTTGCAGGCGAGTTAATATATGAGGTTATTGAAAAGTAATGGAGCCTATTAAGTTGTGGTTTTTAACTCTGTTTCTTACATCTGCGGGTCTTTTCTTTTTTATAATATTACCAATTTTAATAGCTATAAAAGATAAAAAAAACACGGTTGGTAGAGGATGTTCTAGATGATGGAAATCGGTTTTACTCATTAAATATCATAACTGCTGGTAGCGGAGCATTGCACTATGGTTCTATATTTCTATTCGATTGCTATGCTAGACGTTATAAGGTAATAGAGGAGAGGGAAAAAGTACCCAAAAATTTGCAGATGTGGTTTAAGCTTTATTATATTTTATTCATAACATTTAGCTCTATGTTTTTATTAGCATGCCTTATGGCATATTTTTGTTTAGATTAACTGCTTTCTTTTTTGTTGATTAAATAATGGATTTGATATTTTTTGGTGTTGGCTTAAGTGTTATTTTTATCATTCTTTTACCTTTAGCTTTTTATTTAAAAGCAAAAAAGCTCAGAACGGTTGAAGATATTTTAGAGCATGGAAATCGCTACTATTCCCTAAATATTTTTATGGCGCTTCATGGTTTACTTCATTATGGCAGTGTATTTTTATTTGATTGGTATGCAAAACGGTATAATTTATTAAGTGATAGAAACAAGGTACCAGCTCACGTCTCGAGATTATTTAAAGTATATTTTGTAATTTTTATGCTTTGCGCACTATTAATGTTTTCATCTGTATTATTTGAATAATGGCTTTAGGTGATGGTCAGTGAAATGAGAGCTACTAGCTTACAGAGTCATTCAATATTAAAATTAAAGTACAGTTTAGTCTGTGCTTTAGCTATTGTATCAAGCGTTATTAGCTACTCATCATTAGCATTTACAATGTTAGTTATGCTTTGGCCTTACGATGCTATAAATGAACTTGGGCCTAGGGTTATCGGTTTTTTTATTGGCATATGTGTGTTTATCTTTCTTGGGGCGCTCATATCTACAGGTAGAAGCTGGGTTATTAAAGTTTACCGCTTAGTTGCTGGGTGCTCTATAGCTGTGTCTCTAGTTTATATTTTAGCAAAAAAATGAACGTTTATTTAATGGTTTAGAGCTTTAATTTTTATTTATGATTTTTAATTCATTTATATTGCTACTTTTTAAAAGTAAGTATTTAAAGGTGAGTGTTAATGTTATTAAAAGGCTTAAAAGACGGCAGAAAAAGCAAATGGAGTACTTAAAAAACTTTAGTCACAAAAACAAATGAGAGTAACCCTAATCGGTATTTGTAACGTGTACGACTACTGCAATTTAGTGTTTACATACGCTCCGGTTGAGACCTACAGAGACTAATTTTTGTTAAAGCTACAAAAGCCGTTGCAGCAATGCAACGGCTTTTTTGTGTGTAGTGATTAATGTTAATTATATAAACGTAGGTTGGATAGAGTGAAACTAAACCCAACAAATCACAAATATACTTACTCGTTCACAAACCAAGAGTATGTGTTATTTATTGTGGGCGTTTAGCTTGCTGGCGCGCGGGCCCTAATAGATGTTTGAGATTACTATTACAGATAATGTGAATGCGTCTCGCATCTTTAGAAATTAGAAACCTTATTCAATTTTTTTCTTTGTGGTGACGACAGCTAAAACGGGGCTGCTGTGCCCTCGCTATTCGCGAACTTATTCTTATATTGCGGCACAATACCGAGTTAAACATCGGTCTAATTTAGCCAGATCTTATAATAGAAAGGAATGCTGAAAATACATTTAAATATTACAAAACAGTAATTAGTTATCGTTCTACGATAATTTTAATTGTTTTTTTAGTTTTTGAGTGTCATAGTGATTTTTTAATAGAAGGAATTTAAAATGAAACGCGAGTTACTTACTCTTGCTACTATAGTATTGGTTTTACTGCAAACTGCATGTACAACAATTTCGATTGAAGAGTCAAATTTTCTGAACCCAGATCAAAAAGTACAGGTTACAAAGCTACGTAAAATTGAGAAAACAGCGACAACAGAAGACATAACTATAAATGGGTTTGACGATGTGACGTTGAGTGGCACCTTGATAAAGGTTGATGATGCGCAAGCAACGGTTATTTATTTTGGTGGTAATCAATTTCGTGTAAGCGCCGCTGGAGGTAAACCTGCACAGCAAATACTGCCAATGAATGTAAATATTTTAATGGTTGATCATCGAGGTTACGGTAATAGTGAGGGCACGCCGACAATTGAAAACTTAAAGCGTGATGCATTGTCAGTTTATGATTATGTTGCAGCCCGTACAGATTTAAAAAGCACTCCGACTATTTTACATGGACACTCTTTAGGCAGCATGATTGCAGGGTATGTTGCAAGCGAGCGGCCCGCGGATGCGCTAGTACTTGAAGGAAGTATTACTAATGTAAAGCAAATGACATCGCAACGTATGCCTTGGTTTGTAAAGCCATTTGTAGAGGTTAATTTTAGTGATGAGCTAGCTAGGGTTGATAATTTAAAGGTAGTGGAATCATTTACTGCTCCGCTTTTAATAATTACCGGAGAAGATGATACTCAAACACCTCCTGCTTTAGCTGAAACTTTATACCAACATGCACTTTCAAAGCAAAAGCAATTATATATTGTAAAGGGTAAGCACCATGGTAATGCATTGACTGGTGATAAGTTACAGCTACATTATCAGCGATTAGTAATGCAGTTAAAAGCAAAGAAATCTTAAAATGAAAAGAATAGTAATGATGAGTAACGTAATATTAGCGTTACTTTTTTTGACCCTAACTACTTTATTAATTACCGCCGTTGTATTGCTACTTAATGGCAGTGATGTTTTAAACTTTACTCAAGCTAACGGTACTCACTTGTGGATAGGGCTTGAAGTTACCGGTTCTTGGAAAAGTACTGCAAGCACATTAACGGCAAACAGTTTTAATGCAATGACGTGGTTAGCGTTACCGCAAATGTTGCCATACATTATTGTAAATCTGATTTTAATTCGCTTGTTTATGCTTTACCGTAAAGGATTGTTTTTTAACTTAAAGAATATTCAATGCTTTAAATGGCTTGGTGGCTTATTATTACTGCAATTTATATTTGTGGCTTTTTATCCCGCGTTGTTGGTAACACTGCTCAATATGTTCTCAGGTAGTGAGCTTAAACGAGCTGTAGTGATTCAAGACACCGATATCATAGGCTTTATAGTTGGTCTTATTATTTATGTTATTGCATGGATAATGAAACAGGCGCAACAGCTGCAACAAGAGCAAGAGTTAGTAATTTAATGGCAATAATAATTGATTTAGATGTGATGCTCGCAAAGCGTAAAATGAAGTCGGCAGAGCTTGCCGAAGCAATTGGGATTACCCCACAAAATTTATCTGTATTAAAATCGGGCCGTGCAAAGGCTGTACGATTTACAACGCTTGACGCTATTTGCAAATACTTAGATTGCCAACCTGGTGATATTTTACGCTTTGAAGTTGATATTGACTAAGTCGCATACTGACTAGTAAAAATGCCCCCTTTAGGGTTTGACCCCGTTTCACTTTCCTCTTTTATAACTAATTGTTTAATAGTATCTAATTTAGGATTAGTATTCGGTACTACTTAAAACAATAATAAAATAAGTGCTAGAAATAGCCTTTAAAAAAGAGGTATTCATGGAAGATCTATTTATAGGTTTATTTGCAAATGTCGGCGTTATATTACTTTTAGTTTTGATATTAAGAGCAATTAAAAAAGTTGATTTAAATCTAATGTGGTCTTTGATTTCGTTAGGTATTTTAGTTTGCTACTTTTTTGCTTTGTTTAAAGGTGGAAAGGTTATTCCCTTGGATATGCTTTTTCCTGATATGTCGTGGAATTGGTCTGGAAAAGTAGCGGCAATAATCCTTTGGTTAGTCGTACTATTGGCTTTAGTTAAATTTAAAGCTAACTTTCGTATTGCGGATGCTGGTTTTACTTTTAGGCAAAATGAAAGTTCTATAAAACCCGCTTTTACAGTTATGTGCTTGTTTATCATTTTACAGATAGTTGTATCACTTTTTTGGAGTGGTGAACCTAATTATGATTTAGAAACCTTACTTTATCAGGCAACAATGCCTGGCTTTGATGAAGAGCCAATGTTTAGAGGGATTCTTTTATTTTGTATATCTTTGGCAATCATATCAGAACGCTATAATTTAGGTGGTGCGTCAATTAACACTGCAGGGTTGCTCTTAGTGGTGTTATTTGGACTAGTTCATGGGGTTATGTTTAATGGTGGAGAGTGGCACTTTTCTTTCCACGCTATTTTATTAACAGGCGGCTACGGATTTATTTTACTTTGGCTAAGAGAGCGCACAGGGAGTTTGGTGTTTCCTATTTTAGCCCATAATAGTGTTAACTTTGTTGGGCAGCTAATCTAATTAAAAGTTTAATTTAAGAGAGGTAAAATCTTGTGTAAGTTTTTACCTCCTCACCGGCAGCAGCCAAAAGGGCTCGTTTGCAGGTGACCACTAGTCATTCATGCCTGCAATTTGAGCTCCTTTTATTACCTATGCTTTTAGTGCTTTGTACTGCTAAATTTGCTTTCGAACACTACTCAGCTTGAAAGCATGAGAAGCCCAGTACTTACACTTTAAACTGTTGTACCAATTTTAATAAGTTATTGCCTAGTATTGCCATTTCGTTACTTGCTGTTGATGTTTGCTCAGTTGCAGCTGATGATTGCTCTGTCACTTGTTTAATATTAACAACGTTGCGGCTGATCTCATCTGCAACCACGGCCTGTTGTTCAGCGGCTGAGGCTATTTGCGCGTTCATATCATTAATTGCGCTGCTGTAGTCATTGATTGTTCGCAGGGTTTCACCTGTTTTACTCACTTTTTCAACAACTAAGTCTGTTTGTTGTTGGCTTTTGGTCATTACCTCAATGGCGGTTAATATTCCGGATTGAAACTTATCGATCATTTGTTCTATGTTGGTGGCCGACTCTTTAGTTCGTTGTGCTAAGGTTCTTACTTCATCAGCAACTACTGCAAAACCTCGGCCTTGCTCACCCGCTCTTGCGGCTTCAATGGCGGCATTTAATGCCAATAAGTTTGTTTGTTCAGATACGCCTTTAATAACATCTAATATGGTACTTATATTTTCGCTGTCGGCTTGTAGCTTTTCAATTGCAGAGGCGGATTGATTAATTTCTTTAGTAAGGTTATCAACCGCGTGAACTGTTTCGTTCACCATGCTTTCACCGGCTTTAGCATTATTATTTGAATCACTTGCTGAACTGGCTGCATTTTCTGCGCTATTTGCAACGTCTTGAATTGTTGCATTCATTTGCGTCATCGCGGTGGCAACTTGTTGCGTTTCATCATGCAGCTTTTTAACTGCTGCACTTGTGGTGTTACTAACTATTGAAAGCTCTTCGGAAGTTGATGCAACCTGAGTGGTTTCAGATGCCACTGAGGTTATTGTGGTGCGAATTTTAGCAACAAATTTATTAAATGCGCGGGCAACGTCGCCGGTTTCATCTTTTGATGAATCGTCGACTGTTACGGTTAAATCACCTTCGCCATCGGCAATATCGTTCATTCTACGTGAAAGGCGATTAAGTGCGCCGGTAATTCTCGAAGAGATAAAAATGGCAATAACAATACCTGCGATTAAGCCTGTAAGGGTAATGACAAGCATTAAGCTATATGCAGAGGAGTGCCGTGCTTGAGCTTCTAACTCGTCATTTGCCATATCTTGTTCGATTGCATTTACTAAATTAGCCATTTGAGAAATGGCTAAATCGTTTAGCCTCCTGCCTTCATTTTTAGATAAGACTATTGCTTTGTCGTTTAAATCAGCTCTTGCTAGATCACGAATTTGAAGATTTACCTCAATATATTCATCCCATGTCGCGGCAAATTCATCGAGTAAACGTTTGCCGTTGTCATTGACTAAATTGCGAAGAGTTGCACGTCGCTCTAGCATTTCATCTCGCGTTTGAGCTATGAAGTCGGCGTATTCATCCATGGCTGCTTTTGAGTCTGCCAAAATTATATTTTTTTCAGCTCGAGATACAGCTAAAGCGCCTTGATTGACTCTAGCTGCCAGTTTTACTTTTTCAGCTGAAACATTAATTATTTTACTCATCTGATCATTCATTTTGGAAAGGTTATATATACCAATCCCAGCAGTAACAATTAGCATGATGATTATTAGACTAAAACTCGCTAATAATTTTGCTTTAATTGAAGTGAAACCAATCTGATTTAAATTTGAGATCATTTTTAAATTCCTTTTGGCAGTCCATTTATCGACTTGTATCTTTGAAAAATAACAGGTTCGTTGTAGCACCACTAATTAATAAACTGTAGAACAAAAATTTAATAAATAAAGGTTGGTTTTTAATCAGGTTAATTGTGTTATTTTTGATAGACGAGGGAGTTATGAACTTTATTTATTATAATTCCCCGACTTTAATGATTAATATTTTATAAATAAAAGTGTGATGTTTTGGGTTTTTTTTCTTTTTTTTATTAAATAGTTAGGTTTTTAAGGCTACTTTTTAAATTATCACCGCTTAGGGCTAAACAGTGATAATTGAGAATGAAAAGTCAGCCAGCGAGTAAGGAATTGAGCTGACTGTTTACTCTGCGGCATGGGGTAAAACAAATGAGAGTGTGGCTAAATGCTCGGTTTTATCAAATACATTTAAATTCGTGCTTTTTTCGTCGTAGATCGCGGCTATTACGTTTAAGCCTTGGTTACGCAATGGCAATGTTACCAAGCCGTCATCATTACTAACTATTGCTTCTTGATCTGGATCGTTTACTAAATCATTGATTACTTTAGCACCTTGAACAGCTTTACTATTGAAAGTTATGCGGTAACTAACCATAGCTCCTTTTTGATCTGAAAATTCTTCGCCTACAGGAAGAATTTGCAATTGCTGATTTTTAAGCGCAGGTACTTGGGCAAGCGGGCCACGTAAATGTACTGCGTACTTTTTAGTATGTTCGCTTAATAGTGCATTGGGGATTGCATCTCGACCTTTAGCAAACCATTCACCTTCCTTTGTTTTACTCCACAACCCATTATCGAGCATGCCAGTAACCGCATAAACGGTTTTATCATTTAGCAGCATCATAGGCCCTGACTCAACTAGCTTTACGTTTTGTTGTTGCCAGTTTTTGTTATAGCCAGTAATGCTTTTAATTTTATTTTGTCGTTTTACGGTATCTAAATCTTGTGCGCCTTCGCCATATATAAAGGCCAACTGTGATGAGCGCTCTGCAAACCATATTGCATGAGCCTGTGTTTGTTCGCTGTATGTGCTTGATATTGATGTGACTAATGCCATGCAGGCGAAAGGTAATATTTTCATTTTTTTCTCTAAATTTTAGGAGGTATTTATTTTTCGATGTTGAATACGTTTAATTCAAAAAGAAAAAACAGCCTCTAATAACTTTGTAAAATTTGTTGCTGTAGGGTAGCTCTTTTTATTCTATTTGTATATTATTGCAAATAACAATAATTACCATTTGTATTTCATGTTTATTTAATCGGCTTTACTAAAAAAATTTTAGTAAAAACTTAACCGATTAAGCTTGCGTGATATCTAAGAGATAGAATGAACTTAATAAATCGATACCAAATATCTGCCATATCAATTGCTATAAGTACCATTTTAGCGCCTTCTGTATACGCAGCTTCAGCGTCAGCTAACATAGAGAAAATAGCGGTTACGGGTGTTAGACAAGCTTTTCGTGGCGATGTGCCCTTAAGCGAACAACCACAAAGTATTGAGTTTATATCAGCAGAAAACCTCGATGACGCAGGAGTGACTACACTCACCGATATATTTGATTTAACGCCGAGTATTTCTGAACAAAATGATTTTGGTGGATTGTGGGAAAGCTTTGCAATACGTGGCTTAGTAGGCGATGAGAATATTCCTTCAGGCTTTTTAATTAATGGTTTTTCATCGGGTCGAAGTTTTAGCGGTACCCGCGATACCAGTAATATTGATTATGTAGAAGTGATGAAAGGGCCTGGCTCTGCTCTTTATGGTCGCTCTGAGCCTGGCGGTACTATTAATATCATCACTAAAAAGCCACAGTTTGAAGAACAAGGCTCTTTGAAAGTATCTGCAGGGAGCTGGCAGAGTTATCGCGCTGAAGGTGACTACACTAATGCTATTACCAATGAACTCGCTTTTAGAGTAAATGGTGCAATTGAAGACGGTGAGGGTTTTAGAGACTACCACGAAAATAAAAAAACGGTGATCACACCTTCAATTCTTTGGTTAATATCCGACACAACAAAATTAAATTATGAACTAGAGTATGTTGATCAGAGTGTGACGTTTGACCGTGGCATTGTTGCCCTAGACGGGAAGATAGACGCATTACCTATTGAAACGTTTTTAGGTGAGCCAAGCGATAAACCAACAGAGGTTGATGCGATTTCTCATCAACTGACTTTTGAGCATCAAATAGGGCAATGGTCACTTTTAAATGGGCTTAGCTATAGCGATTCTAAATTTATAAGCGAATCGAGTGATGCTGAACTCGCCCCTAGCAGGCAGGTTTATTTTACTGATGGCGAAACTTTAAGTCGGCAACATAACGAGCGTGATTTTCAAACTAAAAATATTTCAGCCCGCACTGAGCTAAGTGGCAGCGTTACTGCTGCTGGGTTTACCCATCATTTATTAATAGGTGCCGATGCCAGCAAGTTTGATTTTGATAAACTTTGGTATAGATATCGCCCTACGCTTGAGGATACGCGCTATGCCATTAATATGTATAACCCCGTATATGGGCAAACAGCACCCGAAGGCTCACTTTTATTTAACAGCACTGAAGTGCAGCACAGCTACGGGATTTATATTCAAGATCAAATCGACGTCACTGAGCAGTGGAAAGTACAAGTAGGCGGTCGTTATGATTGGTTTGATCAGCAAATAGATAATCATATTAATCAAAGTCAGTCTAAAAGCAATCAGAGTACATTTAGCCCACGAGTAGGCTTAGTGTATGCTTACTCAGACGATATACAGTATTACAGCAGTTACTCTGAAGGTTTTAGGCCAAACAGTGGTTACGATATAAATGGTGATGCATTTGAGCCAGAATCAACAACCTCTATTGAGGCGGGTGTTAAATTTAGCACCGATACCCTAAATGGTAGCTTTACTGTATTTAGCGCCGAAAAAAGCAATATGTTGACTACAGATTTGCAAGCAGGCGTGTCGACGGCGTTAGGCGAGGTAACTAGCGAAGGCGTTGAGTTTGATTTACACGGTTATATTACAGAGCGCACCTCATTTGATTTGGCCTATACCTACACCGATGCAAAAACAGCAAACGACACGGTTAATACAGATTGGTGGGTAAAATTACCAAAAGGTAGCCCTTTACTTAATATTCCTAAACACAGTGCAAATGCACGTATTAAAAGAGAATTGAATGATTTAATCGATTTAAATGCAAGCGTTGGTATAGCTGTTCAGTATGAGGGGGAACGCTTAGGTGAAACCATAGACCCTACGTACTACTTACCTTCGTATACACTGGTGAACCTGTTCGCAACTTACAACGTTAATGAAGATGTGATTGTACAACTGAACATTAATAACGTGCTGGATAAAGAATATTACTCAAATTCTTACTCTGCAATTTGGACTCAACCAGGTGAGCCAGTCAATTATAAACTGAGCTTAAAATATAACTTTTAACTTACCCTTGGGGCAGGCTTAAAGATGCTTGCCCCATCACTTTACTCAGGCTGTGCTTCTGTTCCAAGTAAAGTGTCAATGTAGGCGAGTTCTTCGCTAAAAATACCACTAAAAAATGCATTCTGTTCAATTATTAAGGCGTCATTAGGTTGAGCTTTGTAGCTTTGCTGGCATCTGATAATTTCACGGGTTAACCACGAGCACTCATTGCTTGCAGTGTTTATAGCTGTTTTTAAAAAAGAGGGCCATTTGATTTTTTGTAAATTAAAGCGATAGAGCATTACAGCTATACGCCCATAGGCTTGTTGCTTTTGTGATGGTGGGTTATCACTTGTTACTATCTCACTGTTTAACAGCTTACTGCTAAACAGTGCTTGTTGCAGCGCGACTTGCTGTGGCTTACTTAAAAAAGTCGTTGTCATAATGCGTGAGTAGCCTTGGTTGCAATAGAAAATAGCATTTAGTATTAAAGGCTAAGCAAGGCGTTTTACGACTCAAGCAGCACCGAAAAAATGCAGCAACAGTGATAACAAAGTTGGCCTGACTCTTTACTGAATTATCAAAATACAATTGTAATTGGTTAGATAGTTTTGAAGTGTATTAGCATCAATATTTTAATATTAAGGCAGCCAATAACTGAGTTAGGTAATTGACTAAATAATTATTAAATAGGTTTTTAAAGGAATAAAGATGTTTTTATCATTTTTTAAAAATCTTTTATATTGTCATATCTAATAATTTACTAGGTCAAATCTATCACTCATCCGCAGAGACAGATGTTATTGCTTAAGGTGTTTTATCTGTTGAGTTATCAATCTGCGCTAGGTGTTACTGAGAAATATGAGTTGTATACTTTATTAAGCTGTGGGCGTTATGCAGTAAGCCTTTTAAAGAAACTATGCCCAGATAAAGGGAGTAAATTTTCATTATCTAAACTTACATGTGCAAAAGCAGAACACTATTTTAAACAAGAAAAAAGCTGAGTAGCATCTTGCGTTCAAACCTTTCTTAACCCTCAATACAGACAAAGTTCTCACTAAATCTATCATTGTAAAAATACAGTAATAATGAAAATCAGAACAAGCTGATTGCTTAGTAATTTAATAAAATGATGCTCTGAGGAAAGCTTACATTTGTTGTGTAATTTTTATAGTTTGTATTGGTGAAATATTTTCATTTCTTTCTTACTTATTGATTTTAAAGCTATTTATAGGTGGTCTTTATTTTGCTTGGTTATTGTTTTTTAACCCTATAAAAATATAGCAATCAAAAAATTATTTAAGGAAGAAAAGTTATGGCAGAGTCATTTAAGTATGCAAATAATAAAGGACATGCAGGAGAGCTTCATCAAAAAGCTAATAAAGACCATCCCGTAATGACAACCGCACAAGGTTGCCCTATCAGTGACAATCAAAATTCATTAAAAGCAGGTCAACGCGGACCAGGACTATTGGAAGATCATGTGTTACGAGAAAAGTTGTTTCACTTTGATCACGAGCGAATTCCTGAGCGAGTTGTTCACGCAAGAGGGTATGGTGCACATGGTTACTTTGAAACGTATGATGCTTTAGATGATTTGACTTCTGCTGATATTTTTCAACGTAAAGGTGAAAAAACACCTGTTTTTGCACGCTTTTCAACAGTGGCGGGTAATCAGGGCTCGCCTGATTTAGCACGTGATGTGCGAGGTTTTGCCGTTAAGTTTTATACGCAGGAAGGTAATTGGGATCTGGTAGGCAATAATATCCCAGTTTTTTTCATTCAAGACGCGATGAAGTTTCCCGACCTTATACATAGCGCAAAAGCAGAACCAGATCGTGGTTTTCCACAAGCGCAAACAGCCCACGATAATTTTTGGGATTTTGTAAGTTTGTCGCCAGAATCCATGCACATGGTTATGTGGGCAATGTCAGATAGAGCTATCCCGCGCTCATTAAGGTTTATGGAAGGGTTTGGCGTTCATACTTTTAAGTTTATTAATGCACAAGGTGAAGAAAAATTTGTTAAGTTCCACTGGAAACCTAAAGGCGGTATGCAGTCAGTGGTTTGGAATGAGGCATTGAAATTAAATGGCGCTGATCCTGATTTTCATCGTCGTGATATGTGGGAATCAATTAATAATGGTGACTATCCGGAATGGGAGCTGGGCATTCAAGTATTTGATC
This sequence comes from Pseudoalteromonas sp. S1608, assembly GCF_005887265.1. Lineage (GTDB taxonomy): Bacteria > Pseudomonadota > Gammaproteobacteria > Enterobacterales > Alteromonadaceae > Pseudoalteromonas > Pseudoalteromonas undina. The sequence goes on along the minus strand of NZ_PNDK01000032.1, from coordinate 55,310 downwards.
AAAAATTTGCTGAAGAGTTCGAGTTCGATGTTTTTGATGCCACTAAACTGATACCCGAAGAGCAAGTACCAGTTAAAGTTATTGGTAAAATGGTACTCAATCGAGTCGTAGACAACTTCTTCGCAGAAACCGAACAGGTTGCATTTTGTACTCAAAATATAGTGCCTGGGCTTGATTTTACTCCCGATCCTTTATTGCAAGGCCGTAATTTTTCTTACCTAGATACACAAACCAAGCGGTTAGGTGGGCCTAATTTCACACAAATTCCTATTAATGCACCAAAATGCCCGATGAGACATTTTCTTCAAGATGGCCACATGGCAATGCAGAACCCCAAAGGCCGGGTTAATTACGAACCTAATTCATTCAGCGGGGGTGAAAACAACCCGCGAGAGTGCCCTGTACACGGATTCAAAAGCTCAGAATCTGAAACTGACGGGGGTAAATTACGCTATCGCTCAGAAACATTTAGTGATCACTATAGCCAAGCGCGCCAATTCTATTTAAGTCAAACTGACATTGAGCAAACGCATATTCAAGATGCTTTGATTTTTGAGTTATCTAAAGTAGAGCATTTACGTATCAGAGAACGCGTGGTTTCTCATCTGTTAAACATTGATAACAAGCTTGCTGAGCAAGTTGCATTGGGTTTAGGTTTACAAACTATGCCAGATGCCGCAGAAGCTGCGCTTGATACCCGTCAAGATTTACCAGTATCTGATGCGCTAAGTATTTTAAAAAATGCGCCAAATACATTTAAAGGCAGGAAGCTTGGTATATTAGTAAGTGATGGTTTTGACGCTGAAACCTTTAATTTATTAACACAAAGCCTTAAAGAGGAAGGTGCAAGTCATGAAGTTATTGCGGCTCAAGTTGGTGGAGCTAAAAACAGTAATGGCGAGGTTGTTGAGGCCGATCAAGTGATTAATGGCGGTCCTTCGGTGCTTTACGACGCAATAGTTCTGCTTACCACTAATGAAGGCGCTAAAAAGTTTGCTGAAATACCGGAGGCGAAAGATTTTGTCAGTGATGCTTATGCACATATGAAGTATATCGGCTTTAGTGATAAAGCAACTCCTTTAATCGAGGCTACGGGTTTAAATGGACAGCTTGATGATGGCTGGTTGGATTTAAATAAAATTTCCGCAAGTGAGTTTGTCTCAAAAATTCGTAATCTTAGGTATTGGAGCCGATAAATCGCATAAATTGGGGCTAGTGAGAACTAGCCCTTGTTATTGATGGCACCGTTTGATTTGAGGATTACAAAAATTTAAAGGAATAAAATGAAACTAATTTATGTCGATGATAACTTGCCGGGTATTACTCGAAAGAGGCATGAAAACCAATGGGTTTATTATGATCCTGCAGGAAAGAAAATACATGATAAAGATGAAATAGAGCGGTTAGACAGTCTCGCTTTTCCCCCCGCATACAAAGATGTATGGTTATGCCCAGAAGAAAATGGGCATATTTTAGCTACTGGCTACGACAACAAAGACCGCAAGCAATACTTTTATCATCCCGAGTTTAGGGAGCAGCAAGAGCTTAAAAAGTTTGAAGCATGTGTTTTATTTGGAAATAAACTGCCTTTGTTAAGAGCAAAACTATCGGAATATTTGCGAGGTAATGAACTTGATTGCCAGCGCACAATTGCAGCCGTTGTACGTTTAATGGACCTTGGAGCTCTGCGCGTTGGTTCTAAAAAAAATGCCAAACATAACAATAGTTTTGGTGCTACGACATTACGTAGCCGGCATGCAAAACTAACGGGTAAAAATATTCGCTTAAAGTATAAAGCAAAATCCGGTAAGCAAAGAGAAGTGAATATAACAGATAAAGTGCTTAGCTCTATCATACAGCAGTTGCAAGATTTGCCTGGGCAGAGCTTATTCCAATATATCGATGAAGGCGAGTGTTGTGATGTTACCTCCAAAGAAGTGAATGAGTTTATTCAAAGTGTTATGGGTGAGCAGTTTAGTGCAAAACATTTTAGAACATGGCGGGCCAGTGTTTTGGCATTTGAAGTCTTATATAAATCAAACGGCCAGCTTTCGCTTAAAGATATGTTAGATAGCGTTTCAAGTAATTTAGGGAATACCCCAGCAATAGCTCGTAATTCATATATTCATCCAAAGTTGATTGAGCTGTGTAAAGGAGGTAAAGAAGCTCTAAAGGACTTTAATAACTTAGACAAACTACCCCGTAAGACTAAGTATCTAAGTCGCTATGAGCGTGGGTTGTTGATATTTTTAGAAGAACAAAGCTAATAACGTTAATCTCTTTGTAATTCTACTCATATTTCAATCGCTTGAGTTATACCTATGTGTGTGAACTTTTTACAACTTCTAGCAACTTTTACTTTAAAACGTAGAGTTCTACTTTGCTTTTTTTATTTATCTTTCTGATTTTAAAGGATTAAAACTTTGGTTTGAATGTTGCTAATTACTAAGCGTACTTTCTTAAACAAATAAAGGAGTTATTATGAGTACTGTTATTACTGGGTTATTCGATAATGCATCACAAGCAACATTAGCCATTTATAGATTAGAAGCTTTAGGTGTAAGTGAGGCGGATATAAGCATTGTTGCTAACGACTCGTATACAAAGGAAGACTTTGCTGTAGATGAAGGTACCAAAGCTTCAGAGGGCGGTTTGCTGGGCGCTGCATCTGGTGGCGTGTTAGCGGCAATTATTGGTGGTTTTACCGCTGTTGGTGCAGTCGCTTCGGGTGGTGCAGGCTTATTAGTCGCAGGTCCTTTGGTTTCAGCACTTGCAGCTGGTGGCGCCGGTGCTGCCGTTGGTGGGACTCTAGGTGCAGCAATCGGCGCATTTATTCCAGAACATGAAATTAAGTATTATGAAGACGCAATTGAGAAGGGTTCAATACTCGTCGGTGTTAAATATAACAGCGATAACAAAAATAGTATTGAAGAAATTCTTGATAATGCTGGTGCAAGCAAGGTTTCAAAAGCGTAATATTTCAGGATGCACTATAAGTATCTAAAAAGTTTAAAGGTGGAACTGCGTTCCATCTTTTTACGCGTTTGATTTTTAAAACTATCTGAGCTTAGTATATTAATCTATATGGAAACCAATGAATTATTTAGCTCACCTTTATTTAGCAAAGCCTACGGCTGATTCTCATTTTGGCAACTTACTGGGAGATTTTGGTGGTCAACGACAGCTAACATACATACCGACAAGTGTTAAAAGTGCGCTAGATAACCATTATTTAGTGGATAAATTTACTGATGCACACCCTTTAGTTAAAGAAGCTAAACAGCTTTTTTCACCCAAGCGCAGGCGCTTTGCAGGCGTGGCTGTTGATGTGGTGTTTGATCATTTTCTGATTCAGCATTGGCAGCAGTTTAATAACCAATCACTGATTGATTTTAAGCAAACCAGTTATGCGCTTTTGGATAAGCGTATACCTGTAATGCCTACACGAATGCAACGTGTAGTAACCAGTATGACACAAAACGATTGGTTTAAAGAGTATGAAAGCGTTGATGGGGTTGGGCGGGCGCTTGATAATATTGCTAAACGGGTTCGCTTTACTAATAATTTTGCAGGCACCGCTGAAGATATAACCCGACATTATAGTGAGCTAGATGGACTGTTTTTAGCGTTTTTCCCTGAGCTAATTGAACACGTTAATGAGTTTAATTTGGAGAGCGCACTAAAGTAGAGTGCGCTTACAAAATAAGTGGTTTAGTCGTCTGGTCCTTTTAAGGTAAATACTAAATGTTTACGCATATCTTTTAAAATTACGCCTTTTTTAAGCATGGCACCGCTTAAGCGCTTTTGCCATTTTAATAACTCAGGCTCTGCCGCAGTTAGTGCCTGTTGGTTTTCAAACTGAAAACACATTAGTAAAGAGCCTGGAAATAAATGATATTCCACATCAAACCAGCACTGCAGCATACCTGGAATTTCAGCACGGCCTTGCTCTTCTATTTTGTCAGCAACATTGAGGACGAGTGCTTGTTGTTTAACTTGCACAGCAGATAGTTTTTTCATGGGAGAAGATCCAATTTAGAGGCTAAGAATACAGCCAGAATAATACATTATACCCAAGCTTTCAGGGTGATAACAATGTTAGCCATACTTTAAATTAGATGGCTCATAGTGAAGACTGATTGTGGTTAGTTTAGTAGTTCAATCGGTTTGAATACACTATTTATCAAGGGAAATTATGAATCATATAGTTGTTTTTTTAGTTATTATTTTTATGCTGTCAGGGTGCTCTGAAGAGCAAGTTCCTGAGCAAAAATTAAAACCTGTTTCTGCCATTGAGTTAAAAAAAACTAACTCGTTTGATAGTCGTATTTTGTCAGGTGTTATTCAACCTGCAGATACAACGACCTTAACATTTGAGGTTAGCGGAAAGGTTGAAGACGTTTTTTTTGATATTGGTGAAGCTTTTGATAAAGGTGAGCCCCTCGCCAAACTAGAACAAACAAAGTATTTATTGGCAGTGCAAGAGGCCAAAGGGCAGGTCTCTAATGCAAAGGCTACGATGCTAAATGTTAAGCAGGATTTTGAACGTAAAGCGTCACTGGTTGATGATGGTGCGGTGTCTGGCGCGCAATACGATGCTGCAAAGTCTCAATATGAGAGCGCCAAGGATAAAGTCGATATTGCTCAAGTGCGATTAGCGATGGCAAAAGAAAAGTTAAAAGATACTACATTGATTGCGCCCTATGCTGGGACTATCTCAAAACGTAATATTGAACCTTCACAACAAGTTAGCCCTAATATCTCGGCACTTTTAATCCAAGGTAAAGAAAGTTTTGAAGTCTCAGCGCTTGCGCCTGAAGGGCTTCTCTCCTCGTTAACTATTGATAAACCGGCAAAGGTAACTATTTCAGCTTTAGATAAATCGTTGAATGCTAAAATTAAAGAAATTGGCTCAGCTGCTCAAGGAGCGAATGCTTTTCCTATTATTTTAAAAATCTCAGCTAATGATATCGCAGGTATCAGAACGGGTATGAGTGCAGAAGTGCAATTTAAACAACAGCAGGGAGAAAGCCATGGTTTTATGGTGCCTGTAAGTGCAATCATGGCAAAAGAAAATAACCAACACTTTGTTTTTAAACTGATAACAACAGCGCAAGCTGACTCACAACAAGCTGGCTACGTTTTACAAAAAACAACAGTGGATGTAATGAAATTTTTTGCGCAAAAAGCGCAAATTAAAGGAGATTTAAAAGAGGGGGAACAAATTGTTAACGCGGGAATGGCTTTTTTACACGATGGGCAAAAAGTAACGCTTATCGAAGGCGAAATTAAGCGACTTAACCCATAACCCGTGACGGAGATTTAAAACAATGAAGATCCCTACTATTTCAGAGCTTGCTCTTGATCATAATCGCTTTATGTTAGCCATAGTTTTTGGCCTTATGTTATTTGGCGCCTTTAGTTATTATCAACTACCAAAGCAAGAAGATCCTAAAATAAAAATTCGTGAAGCTGTTGTCACAACAGCTTATCCGGGGATGAGCGCAAAAAAAGTAGAGTTGTTGATCACTAAAACACTCGAAGAAGCTATTCGTGAAATGCCCAGTATTGTCGAAATTCGCTCAGTATCTATTCCTGGTCGTTCTATTATTCACGCTGAGCTTAAGCAAAGTGTTGAGCAAAGTGAGTTTGATCAACAATGGGATAAACTGCGCGATCAAATAAACGCAGTGCGTGATGACTTACCCAATGGGACATTGCCTTATGTAGTAAACGATGATTTTGGTGATGTTGCCGTATTAACAGTGGCACTTATTGCTGATCCTGCCTACAGTATGGGCGATCGCCAAGATGTGGCGCAACACATTGCTGATATGCTGCATCAAGTTGAGGGCACTAAAAAAATTGATATTTTGGGCATTCAACAAGAGCGTATTTTTATTGAAATTGAAAATGCTAAGCTCGCTCAACTGGGTATTGCACCTGAACAATTAATTGGTGCTTTAAAAAACCAAAATATTATACGCCCTAGTGGGGTTATTGACGCCAATGGCAAAAACTTTATTATTCAACCTTCAGGAAATTACCAAAACCTTGCCGATATTAGAAATACACTTATCAGTGTGCCTAACCAGCCTGAAACAATATTGCTGCGTGATATTGCTAAAATAAGCCGTAAAGTGGTCGATCCCCCATCAAGAACAAGTTATTACAATAATCGCCAAGCCATTATTTTTGCCATATCTAAGGATGAACAAGCGGATGTGCTTAAGTTCACTCCTAAAATAGAAGCGATGACAGCTCAAATTAACCAAACTATTCCTGCAGGCTATCAATTAAAAAATATTACGCGCCAAGCCGATGTGGTTGAAGATGCAGTATTTGGTGTGACTTTTAGTGTTTTGCAAACCATCGTTATAGTATCAATTGTGGTAGTGATGTTTTTAGGCTTACGCACTGGTCTGATTGTGGGTTCGATTGTGCCAGCAGCGATTTTAATTACGCTTTCAGTTATGAACTTTATGGGTATTCCATTAGAGCGTATGTCGCTAGCTACTTTAATTATTGCGCTTGGTCTTTTGGTTGATGATGGCATAATAATGGCTGAAGATTTTAAAAAGCGTATCGAAGATGGCGAAACGCGTGATACAGCTGTACGTAATACCTCCGGCACTCTTGCGATACCGTCTTTAACTTCATCATTAACAACTATTCTTGTGTTTTTACCTCTTATGTTGGCACAAAGTAGTGCCGGTGAATATACGCGCTCGATCTCCTTGGTGGTGCTAATTGCATTACTTACTTCTTGGGCGCTAAGCCTGACATTTACTACTTATTTATGTCATCGCTTTGTTAAAAAAGAAACGAGGCAAAAGCAAAATATTGTTCGACGTAAAATTAATCGCTTTTTTGATAGCCTCACCCCGGTTTACGAAAAAGCATTACGACAAATTATGCGTGCGCGTATTGCGTTTGTTGTTGTTATTTTAGGACTATTTTTGGCAGGGGGCTGGGCTATGAGTCTAGTGCCTGCAAAGTTTTTTCCAGATTCTGATCGAGCACAAATTTTAGTGTACCTTGATATGCCAGCGGGTACTTCAATGCGTAAAACTGACGCAACGGTGCAGGCTATTTCAAAAAACTTGGATGATAAAGAACACTTTCCACATATTGAAAAATATGCGGCCTATGCTGGATTTGGTGGTCCTCGGTTTGTTTTATCACTTACACCTATCGACCCCGAACCTTCAAAAGCATTTTTTATGATTGATGTAGGTGAACGAAAGTTCGCCGATCCTACATTAAAGAGAGTGCGAGAGATGTTTGCTCAAGATTTCCCTGGTGTGATGGGGCGTGTTACGAAAATGTTCTTAGGGCCATCTGATTCTTCACTAATAGAGATTCAAGTTAAAGGTCCTGATAGTGATTATATTTATTCTGTTAGCGATGAAATTAAAACTTTGTTGCGAAATGTAGATGGCACGTTTGATATTAAAAGCGATTGGGAAAACCGCATTACGACACTTAAACTTGAGGTTAATCAGCAAAATGCTCGTCGTGCCGGAATTAGCTCAAATGATGTTGCCCAAGCGTTAGAAACCTATTTTTCTGGACGCATAATATCCGAGTTTCGTGAAGGTGATGATATATTCCCTATTGTATTAAGGGCACAAGACAGGGAGCGTTACGATTTAGATCGGATCAATAGTGTAAGTATTTATTCTTCTGCTAGAGGCGTCAGTGTTCCTTTAATGCAAGTGGCCGAGATTCGCTATGAAACGCAGTTTGCCCGCATTGCGCGTGAAAATTTATTTCGTACCGTAACGGTACAAGCTAAAAATCAAATTATGTCGGCGCAAAGTATGGTGCCCTTACTTGAAGAGAAGCTTGCTAAAATAAAAGAAAAATTACCACCTGGATATAAAATTGAATACGACGGGGTGATTGGAGACTCCGCGGAATCGCAAGCTGCTATTTTAGCTAATTTACCGCTGTGTATTGCCATTATGGTGTTTATTATTATTGCGCAGTTTCGCTCTTACCGTGCAACCAGTATTGTATTTTTAACCGTACCCCTAATTATTATTGGTGCTGCTTTTGGTTTGTTGGTTATGCAAGCAAACTTTGGGTTTATGGTTATTTTAGGTTTATATGCGCTTGCCGGTATTATCATTAATAATGCGGTGATTTTAATAGACCGAATAAATATTGAACGTAAACAGATAGAGTACTCAGAGCAACAAACCGCAGAGCAGTCTAATCAACAAAACTTTGAGGCGGTAATCAATGCTTCTTTAAGGCGTTTACGCCCTATTTTGATGTCTACTTGCACAACGATAATAGGCTTAATGCCACTTATTTTATCTAAAGATGTTTTGTTTTATGGTCAAGCAAGCACTATTGCGTTTGGTCTTGCAATGGGAACAATTTTAACATTAGGATTTGTTCCTGTTGTGTATACGTTTTTCTTTAAAATAAAGCCAGTTAAATCAGATAAACATCAAACCCAGCGTGAGTCAGAGCAGGCTTAATATGAAGGGCAGATAATAAGTTTTATCCCTATTTAGTGGCAATTTTAGCCTCTAAATAGGCCTGTTTTACTCATGCTTTATTTGTTTAGATAAAAACAAGTTAGTAACGTCTGCGACTTTGATTAACGACTCTTTATCAGCATGGCTCCAAGTTACCTTTGAGCCTACACTTTCACAACAAATAACACCTAATGGTTTGCTATCAAGTATATAGATGTAATCAAGTAAAGAATAAATATTGAGCGGCTCAAAGTAAGAGTGAGAGAATGGCTTGGTTACTTCGTTATTTCTGGCGTCGGAGGCGTCGAGTACTTGATTGGTTAAAATATAGTTGAAATAAGCAGGGGAGTTTTCTGTGTATAGAACAGTTCCATTTGAAACAACATCATTTTCATCAAGGCAAGCTAAGCAATTTAATGCACTGTAATCTTTATTAAATAACCACAGACTGACTCGATTAGCATTGGGAATAAGCGCTTTTAACTCTTTGCATATTTGCTTTAGTTTCCTGTTACTAGAAACATTAGGATCGCTAATTTTTACTGCTAAGTTTTTTAAGTTGAGGTTTTTAGGATTATAAACATTGAGTAAGCTATTGAGCTTAGCTTTATCAAACGGTTTAGTTAAGTAGCCATCCATACCAATACCTAAATAATGCTCAATGTCTTGTTTTAGGGTATTTGCTGTCATAGCTATAATTGGAACTGTTTTACCTGCAGGGAGTGCTCTAATAGCCTGTGTGGCTTTTATGCCATCCATTTCAGGCATTTGTATATCCATGAAAATTAAGTCTACCGAGTGCTCTTTGAAGTACTTAACACATTCTTTACCATCCTCTGCGATAATTAAATTAGCATTATGTGCTTTGAGCATTTTAACGATAATAAGCTGATTTATTTTATTATCTTCGGCAATTAATACAGTACAACCTTTCAGGTTTGTTATATCAGAGCCCTGCTTTGCTACTGATGGTAATAAAGCAAGCTCAAAGCTTTGCTCATAGGTAAATGTGGAGCCCTTACCTATTTTGCTGGTAAAGCTAAGCTTCCCTTGCATTAATTCACTTAAGCGAGCACAAATTGATAAGCCTAAACCTGTACCCCCATATTCTCTTGAAGTTGATGAGTCTGCCTGATGAAACTCTTTAAATAAATGTTCTTGAACAGTCTCATTAATGCCAAGGCCTGTATCAATAACTTCAAATTTGAGTGATTGTGTTTGCAATGTACTGCTTTTAATACTTACTTTGAGTTCGACTTGGCCAGTTTTGGTAAATTTAATCGCATTTGAGCATAGGTTATTTAAAATTTGCGAAACCCGAAGAGGATCGCCTTTTAAATTCTCTGCTATTTTAGGATCTACCGACTTAATAAGTTTTATACCTTTAGCAGACGCTTGCTGTAACTGGGGTTTTATTACATCGCTAATAACGTCATTAAGATTGAAGTTGATATGTTCAATCTCTAATTTACCAGCCTCAATTTTAGAAAAGTCTAAAATATCGTTTACAATATTTGATAAGTAATGTGCTGACTTTAATATACTTTTTAAGGTGTTATCTTTTTCCTCTGTTGTGCCTTCTGATATGGCAAACTCAGCTAAATTTAAAATCCCATGTAATGGGGTTCTCAACTCATGAGTCATATTTGCTAAAAATTTACTTTTTGTGTTGTTGGCTGTATCAGCTTCTTCTTTTAACTTTTCTAGTTCTTTATTGTGTGCTTTTTGTTTTTCTAATGCCATCACTAGCTTTTTATTATTAAGTCTAAGCTCTAATTGCGCAATAACTTCTTTGCTCAAAACCGTGAGTGCATTTATCTGTTTGCTTGAGAGCTTTTTTGGCTTATCGCTAATAACACATAACGTACCAATAGCATTGCCTCTAGGAGTTATAAGAGGTGCACCTGCATAAAAGCGAATATTTGGGTCGTTTGTAACCAAGGGATTATCGTGAAAGCGGGTATCAGTAAGTGCATTTTGAACTTCGAACACTTGGTTTTCTAAAATTGCGTGAGAACAAAACGAGATATCCCGTGCGGTTTCGTCTACATCAATACCTTGCTTTGATTTAAACCATTGCCTGTCGGGAGCAACAAGACTTATTAGTGAGATTGGCGTTTCACAAATATCAGATGCAAGCAGGGTTAAGTCGTCAAAGGATTTCTCAGCTTCAGTGTCTAAAACGTCATACTCATATAGGTCTTTTAGCCGTGATAGTTCATCTTCAGGTGTTGACGCTTTTATCATTATGTAACCTTGTTTTTGATATGCCTAACAATGAGTAATTGAATAAAAATAATAATGGATGCGCGAGCGTAAAATGCAATTAAATTATTATGCTCAAGTAGTTAGCTTATATGACCTTAACAGTTTTTGCTAATTGATTTAAAACTGCTCAATCAACAATTCTATTACGGCCTTTCGTTTTTGCCTCGTATAAATAGTCATCAACATATTTTAAGCTGTTTTGTAAGCTGATAGAGCCATCATGAGTAAGTAGCCCAATACTTACCGTAAAGCTAATATTAAAATTGCGATAGTAAACTTTATGTTCATTTACTGCGTGTTTTATTCGCTCAGCGGCTTGCTTGGCTTCTGCTTTGTTTGTGTTGGGCATAATAATTAAAAACTCTTCACCGCCCAGGCGAAATACAAAATCTTGCTTTCTGGTTAAAGCGCGTAATGTATTGGTAAGCTCTTTTAAGCTTAAATCGCCAGCTTCGTGACCATAGTTATCATTTATTGCTTTAAAATGGTCTATGTCGAGCATTAATAACGAAATATAGGTATTTTTATTCTGCGTTTTTAATAGCTCATCGCTGAGTGTTCTGTATAAAGTTCGTCTATTTAAACAGCCTGTAAGTGGGTCTATATTGGCTTGTTTTTCTAGCTCTTGATTAAGAGAAGAGAGCTCTTGAGTACGCGCCTGAATACGCTGCTCTAAACTGGTATTAAGCGCGATCAGTTTGTGTTCTATGTTTATTTCTTTGGTTACGTCGTTTTGAACAGCAAAATAATAAGCTACTTTTCCATCTCTAAAAATGGGTGATATGGCCAGTTCATTCCAATAAGGGTCGCCACTTTTTGTGTAGTTTAAAATTCTTGTAGTTATGGGGAGCCCTTTTTTAAGATGAATTTTGAGTTGCTCTATTGTGTTGGCATCAGTTTTTTCACCTTGTAAAATAGAGCCAAGCTTTTTACCTTCTACTTGATTCAGTGGGTAGCCTGTAATTCTTTCAAATGAGCCATTTACCCAAATAACACGCTTGTCTTTATCGGCAATCACCATTCCTACTGTGGTTTCTTTGAGTGCAGTAACTAAAAAGTCCCGCTCCAGAGCTATTTTTTCACTCCCTGATATGTCTTGAAAAATGCCATATAGCTTCGTGATTTCACCGTTTAAATCTCTCGATACATTGCCGCTTGATATTACAGTGCGCTCTTGTAGATCGTCGTCTACAACACGAAGCTTTATACAACTCCATTCTTGTCCGCATGCAAGAGCTTGCTCGACCGCATCTGTTATTTTGGATTTGTCATCTTCATGATAAAAATTTATTGCAGTATCTAGTTGAGGGGAATAGTTACTCGGTGAAACACCATGAATGGTATAAATTTCATCGGTCCAAAATAATTGGTTAGTTTTACAGTCGAGTTGCCAATAGCCTACCTTTAAAACTTCGCCGGCATTTTCTATGATGGTTTGTAATTCGTTATTGCTAATAACAGACGACACTTGGGCAAAGTGCTGGTTAAAAACTAAAACCATATGTTGGTGTTGGTTTTGCTGCACACTGTGTAAGCAACAATTTAGTTTAATGGAGTAATCGGTTGCTAATGTTAGTTCAATATCAAATTGGTCTAACTCATTATGTTGCGATTTTAGTGCGAGAATTTGTTGTAATAGAGCTTTGCTTTCAGTAGTACAACAGCCATAAAGGCTTTCAATGGTGGGTACTTTTTTAGCTGCAACATTTAGCTCTGACCACCTTGGAGAAAGATAACTAAGCTGATTATTATTATCAAATACCATTAAAAGAAAATTACACTTTTCTAGCAGCGCAATATTTATGTCTTTAATATCCATAAGCTCCCTACATATGAAAAGTATTACAACAATAAGGTTGAGTATAGACACCTTCTTTTATTTTTTCAGTTCAAGACAGTGTTAATAGTGGTCAGAATTCTTACTAAAAGTGTATTTCAGGTTTGTTTTTATCACTTTCCTGATAAGGTATTGGTTGTATAACAATATTTTAACGTTATTTCGTTGTTGTTAACGCAGAACGAATCACTGGAGAGTTTAATGAGCATATTTCGATTGAGTGTTGTTACCTCGTTTTTTTTCGCTGCTAATCTCTGTGCTACTAGTGCACATGCAAATACTAAAGTAATTCATGCAGGAGAGTTATTGGCTATTCCCGGAGAAAAACCACAACAAAAACAAACTATAGTAATAGAAAATGGCAAAATAGTTTCGGTATCAGCGGGCTTTTTACCCATCACTCGTTTTGGCGAAGATGCTCAGTTAATCGATTTATCGACCCGCTTTGTTATGCCAGGGCTTATGGATATGCATGTGCATTTACAAGGTGAGCTTGGGCCAAATAACAAAAAAGAGTTGGTGGAAATGTCTGATGCAGATGTAGCAATGCGCAGTGTACATTTTGCTAACAAAACTCTTATGGCGGGCTTTACTACAGTGCGTGATGTGGGCAGTCAAAGTGAGCAAATGTATGCATTAAGAAATGGGGTGGCCAAAGGATGGATAAGTGGCCCTCGAATTATTGCTGGTGCTGGCGTTACTATTACCGGCGGGCACTTAGATGTTGATGGTATGAGCCCAGACTTACTCACGATGAAAACACCGCCCACAGTGTGTGATGGTGCAATAGAGTGCCGCAAAAAAACTCGCTATGCAATTAAATACGGGGCTGATTTAATTAAAGTTGCTTCTACTGGTGGGGTGCTTTCGGATACCACTACCGGTACAGGGCAGCAAATGCAAGACGATGAACTTAAAGCTGTAGTTGATACAGCGCATGGTTTAGGGCGAAAAGTAGCTAGTCATGCGCATGCCGCTCAAGGTATTAATGCAGCATTACGTGCGGGCGTTGATAGCATAGAGCACGGTAGTTACACCGATGATGAAGGCATTAAATTATTTAAAGAAACAGGGGCTTATTTAGTCCCTACTTTGCTTGCTGGGCACACCGTAGTTGGGTTAGCAAAAAACAGTGACTTTATGTCTGCGCCAATTAAAAGCAAAGCAATTAGGGTAGGGGGCGATATGCTCAACAATTTTACTAAGGCTTATAAGGCCGGGGTAAACATTGCATTTGGTACCGACAGTGGCGTATCTAAGCACGGCATTAACGCAAAAGAAGCGGTATTAATGCATCAAGCAGGTATGACTCCTGCTGATATTTTAAAATCGGCAACCGTCAATGCTGCTGATTTAATTGATATGAGCCAGCGCTTGGGCACCATAGAGCCTGGTAAGTTTGCTGATATTATTGCTTTGGACACCAGCCCACTTAGCGATATTAGCGCTTTAATGGATGTCGATTTTGTAATGAAAGAAGGCACGATTTTTAAACACCAATAAATACCCTATTTTATTAATAATGACGCAATAACGCTGGTAGGTCGTATTATAATTTTTATAAATGGCTGCTGGCGTTTTTTTGGTCATACCGCTTTTAAGGTTATAAAAGGAAGTCTTTTATTTTGAAGAGCTTAATAGTTTTATTTTTAGTTGTATGTCCTTTTTTGGTTAATGCCAACGCGCAGACAATTGAATTTCCTGATGTAAATAATAATGTGGCATACGCAAGTGTGGCTTCATTGGGATTTAACCCTGCGGATGAAAAAATAGCATATGGGGATAATGAATCGCAGTTCGCATTATTTTGGCGCGCAAAACAAATACAGCCGCAAAACCCGTTAGTTATTTTACTTCATGGTGGTTGTTGGCTAAGTGCATACGATATTAAACATACCTACGCGTTAAGTACGGGGCTTGCACAAGCTGGTTTTAACGTATGGTCTTTAGAGTATAGAAGAAGCGGCGCAAGCGGTGGTGGCTGGCCTACAACGTTTAATGATGTAAAAGCCGGAATTTTAGCGGTAAGTAAATATAATAATGGCGAGTTTAAATTAGCTGACTCGGTTGCGGTAGGACACTCCGCTGGTGGGCATTTAGCTCTGCTTGCTGGTGGTGAAATTGATCAGCTCAAAGGGGTTATTGGCTTAGCCCCTATTACTGATATAAAAGCGTATGCACGCGGTAATAACAGCTGTCAAAAAGTGACAAAGGATTTTATGCAAGGTATGCCAACTGATAAACCCAAGGCTTACACGCAAGCGAACCCGAGCGAGCAGTCGCTTCATCCGCAGAGTATTATTTTACAAGGTGATCAAGATACCATCGTGCCTGCTTTTAATTTAGAGCAGCTTAAACGACCTGTGGTTATGCTAGATGGTGTGGGGCATTTTGATTGGATCCACCCAGGTTCTGAGGCATTTAAGACACTAATACAAAATTTGAATGAGAAGTAATAATGATTTTTAATGAGATTGTAGCGCTTGATAAAGCCGATCCGCTGGCTAATAAACGTGATGAATTTGATTTACCCGCAGACACTATTTATCTTGATGGTAACTCATTAGGGGCTTTGCCTAAAGCCGTAAAATCGCGCGTAGCTGAGGTGGTAAGTCAGCAATGGGGTAGCCATTTAATTAGAAGTTGGAATGATCACCAATGGATTGATTTACCAACTCAGGTAGGAGAGAAAATAGCGCCGATTATTGGCGCAGCAAAAGGCCAAGTGATTTGTTGTGACTCTATTTCAGTTAACTTATTTAAACTGTTAAGTAGTGCATTATCGTTAAACCCTGAGCGAAATGTGGTGTTATCCACCGAGGATAACTTTCCTACTGACTTATACATGGTACAGGGGCTAAGTGAGCTATTAGGCCCCGACTTATGTCAGCTTAAATTAGTGGCAGAGCAAAGTATTGAGCAAAACCTTAATGATTCAGTGGCTGTGTTGCTATTAACGCAGGTCAACTTTAGAACCGGTCAGTTGCTGGATATGCAAAAGCTCACCCAGTTAGCCCACGAGAAAGGCATTTTGGTGATATGGGATCTAGCCCATAGTGCGGGAGCTTTACAAGTTGAACTTGATAACTGTAATGCTGATTTTGCCGTTGGCTGTGGCTATAAATACTTAAACGGTGGCCCAGGCTCACCTGCATTTTTATATGTGGCTAAACGCCACCAAGCTGCTGTGAAGCAACCCTTATCAGGTTGGATGGGTCATGCCAAACCATTTGCTTTTGATGCAATATATCAAGGTGCTGATACTATAAATCAGTATTTATGTGGCACACCTAGTGTGATTGCGATGAGTGCTTTAGATGCTGCGCTTGATGTATGGCAAGACGTAGACATTTCTCAAGTAAGAGAAAAGTCGATTGCACTTGCCGACGTATTTATTAAATTAGTACAAACACATTCATGCTTAAGTGATTTGCGCTTATGTTCCACAGAAAATTCGAGCCAAAGAGGTAGCCAACTAGCATTTTCACATACCGACGCGTTTGCTATATGCCAAGCGTTAATTGAAAAAGGGGTAATTGCAGATTTTCGTGCACCTAATATTTTACGCTTTGGTTTTACGCCACTTTATAATTCGTTTGAAGAGATTTGGCAGGCAGTGGCTATTTTAGCTGAGGTGGTTAAAAGCCAGCTATATACCCAGCCACGTTTTAATTTAGCGGGTAAAGTGACGTAACTTTATGATGAGCCATTATTATAATGGCTCATAGCGTTTCTCAAGTTAAAAGGCATAGCGTTAGCAGAATCACTAGCAGCGCCTTTAGGTTATTATTGCTCTTTTTCTAGATGAAAGTAATTAAGTTGTACTCTCATCTCGGTAGCTTGTTCTGCCATTTGACGTGCCGCCGCCATTGTTTCTTCTGTAATCGCTGAGTTAGCCTGAGTTAGCCCCGTTAACCGTTGTACAACAAGATTAACCTCTTTAATTGCTTGCTCTTGTGCGGAGGTTGAGTGCGCTATATGTATTATATTTTTATTAACATCGCTAACAGCTTGCATTATGTGTTTTAGTTTTTTCCCTGAGGTGTCGGCTAATTCAGTTCCAAGTGCTATTTTTTGATTACTGTTTACAATAATACTCTTTATTTGCTTTGCTGATTTAGCACTACGCCCCGCTAAATCACCGACTTCATTAGCGACTACAGCAAAGCCTCTTCCGTGGTCGCCTGCCCTAGCTGCTTCTACGGCGGCATTAAGTGATAGCAAGTTAGTTTGAAAAGCGAGGTTGTCAATAACCGAAAGTATTTCGTTAATATCTTTACTGGCTTCATTTACTTCATCAATCGCGCTAACAGTCTGTATTGATAATTGGTTTCCTTCTTCAGCAATTTGCTCTGCATTGCTTGCTAATGCCACGGCACTTTTTGATTGTTCAGATACTTTAGTTAGCTCATCTAGCATTTGCTCAGTACTTGAGCTTGCCTCTTCAAGGTTGGCAGCTTGCTCTTCTGTGCGTTTACTTATTTCAGTATTACTTGAAGCTATTTCACCTGCATTTTGCATAACCTGGCCAGCTGATACTTGAATTTCTTGAATGACATTGGTTAATTTAAAGATGGTCGCATTAGTGTCGTTTTTTAGGGTGTTGAATACGCCTTGATATTGCCCCTCTATATTTTTGGTAAGGTCACCTTTAGCTAAGTTTGACAAAACGCTACTTACTTCATTTATAGCTAATGAAACTAATGAGGTAGACTCATTAACATTATTTTTTAAATCTTCCAATTGGCCTTGCAATGGTTGTTTTAATTGATGAGAAAAATCGCCATTTGCCATTGCAGCCATTACTTGATTAAGATCATTTATGACATGTTCAAGGTTTGTTACCGAGTGGTTTATATCTGTTTTTAAACTATTTAGCTGGCCTGTCATAGTCGATGAAATAGTATGATCAAAGCGCCCCTGACTAATTGCTAGCATGACTGATGAAATTTCAGTTAGAGCATTATCAATAGCAGTAATTGATGTATTGATGTTACTTTTTAACTGCTCAAGTTGACCGCTGGCTTCACCTTTAATCATTTTTTTAAAGTCACCTTTACTAACAAAGGACATGACTTCACCTATTTCATTCATTACATTATTTAAATTAGCCATACTGGAATTAATATCTTGTTTTAAAATATCAAGCTGTCCAGCTAAGGGGGCATCTAATTGCGCTGAAAAATGGCCCTGTCGTAATGCACTCATAACGTCACTAATACCATCTATGGCAATACTTAAGCTATTCACTGAGTTATTCACGCTGTCTTTTAGCTGGGCAAGTTTTCCTTTAGCTGGATAGGTAATTTGCTCTTTAAAGTTACCTTGCTCTACGTTAGCCATAATATCTACGATACTATTCATTGTGTTGTTTATTGAGGAAAGCGATTGGTTAATATTACTTTTTAAGGTGCCTAATTCGCCTGACATTGAGGCATTAATTTGAATATCAAATTGACCATCAGCCATAGCAATCGCAATGTTATTTAATTCGTTTATTGCCCCGTTTAGTGAACTTGCGCAATCGTTGGTTGCTTGTTTTAACGTATCTAACTCTCCTCGACATGGTGCTTCAATACGTTGATCAAATTTACCCGCAGCCATTTGGTTCATAACGCGATTTGTTTCACTAATAGATAACTGCAGCGCATCAAGAAGAGTGTTAAATGCTTGAGTGCTAACGCCTATTTCATCGCTTGAATAGACTGTTGCTCGTAATGAAAAGTCACCTTGTTGTTCAACTTTTTTCATCGTATCAGCTAGTGCATGTATTGGTTTTGTGAGTGTTTTCGCAAACCAATATGCGGCAATGGTAACAATGAAAATAGTGATGAAAAGTATCACAATGAGTTGTTGGGAAAGTGTGGTTATTGACTCAAAAGCTTCTTGTTCGTCCATTTCTGCTATGAGTGCCCAGCGAACATTAAATACATTTACAGGTGCAAATGCAGATAGCACCATTTCATTGTTATAGTCATTTATAACATGCTGCCCTTTTTCATTTTTTAGTGCTTTGATTACAGATAAGGTATTTACAGTGCCTTTATTTGGGTTTCTAAATGAGCTTTCTACAGAGTGGTTTTTCGGATCAATATACGAGTCAGAGCGCATTAACCCTTCAGGGCCAACAAGGTAGGTTTCTCCGCTTTCGCCCAACCCGTCGCGTTCTTTCATAATTGAATTAATATCTTCAATCGATAATTGGGCAGCTAAAATAGCAACCATTTTACCATCAACAACAATAGGCTTTCCTATAAAGCTTGCAGGGGCATTATATGAAGGGGAGTACTGTTTATAATCTGCAAAAGCAATTTTTTGTGGGTTGCTGCTGTCTTTTAATTGTCTAAATAGGTTCGCTAAATTACTTTTAGCGTAGGGGCCTGTTTGCAGCGATGTTGCAAAGTCTACTTCTTTATAAACAGAGTAAACAATATTGCCATTTGCTGGGTCGATAATGAAAATATCGTAGAACTTATTTATATTAGTCATATCGCGTAGATAAGGATGATATTGGCGGTGCGCTTGCTCGTAAGAGTCTGATTGCTCGGTGGTGGTTAGTTTTTGTTTTTCACCAATTGGGTTTGGGTTATTAGCTAGATAACGAGATTGCAGCTCAATACTTTTTGGATTCATTTGCTTTAATAGAGATGCAGAAACTGTATCTGTTGGGTTTAGCTGTTTAAATTTTGGAGCAAAAGACTCTTTATAAAAGCGATTTAGAGACTCTGATGAGGTTGAAGGGGAGGTATTATTAAATCCATCTATAAACTTTGTTGCAATATTGGCCATTTCTGGATTTGCTTGCAGCGCATTAAGCTTTTTTTCAATGTTGTTAAAATAGCGTTTAACAGCGCTTTGTTTTACTTTACTCACAGCGTCTAAACGCGAATAAACCTGTTCTGTCATCGAGTTTGAAGCTGTATTAATTGCGACAATAATAATTATTGTTATTGGCACTAGGGCAACAACTAAAAAAGCGCAGATGAGTTTTTTTGTTAAGTTTAATGAATTAAAAAAGTGGTTAATTGTGAGCATTACTATGTCCCTGTAATAAGGTCTGAACCTCAAATGAGCATAGAACACAATTTGTGAAGATCTAGTTAATAATTAAAGTAATGAGTTTTTATTACAAAATAGCCAAAGCTGATACTAAGCACTTTTAATTTTAATGCAATTGCAGCATACTTTTTTAGCGGTTTAAAAGCAATAAAGCATAGAAGTACTTAAGTGCTCCTATGCTTTACTATTTAATTGATGTTCTAACGTTAAAAAAGCAAGCTATGTTAGAGCGCGACTAAACTGCGCTCTAACATAGCTTGAATTTGCTTAACTATTTTAGCTTCGGTTTCGGGTTCAAACTGGGCAATTCGAGGAGTGTGAATATGCCCAGTCGGAATATCTGAATTTAGCTGATTACGCAGCCGAATACTGCGGTACGAAATTTCGTTAGACAGGTAACCACCGCCACCGCCACGTACTGCAGTTGCCTCTTTTAATTCGTCAAAACTGCTAGGCTCAAAGTCTTTTTTGAGGGTAATAACATGATGATTATCATTAATCGCAAAAGGGCCTTTTGCATTTAGCATAGCGCTAACAGGTAAGCTAAATTCTACAAACTCAGTACCGGGTAATGGGCGGTCGTTTAAGCTTGGAATGAGCGGCGCTGTTTTGGTACCGCCATATACTATATTGGCGTTGTCGGGGGCTGTTACACTGCGGCGCTTACCTGGAAAGCGTTCAAGATCAAAGTCTTTGCGGCCCATGCTAACGGTAACGACCATATCAACTTTATTAAGAGCGTAATAAGGGGCAAGTAAGGATTCTATAATGCCTTGATCAAAGTCTTCATAACGCACAGGCACCATTACAGTGTTTATTTCAGCACTAATCCCTTTATAGTTTATTACTTGGCCATCAAGAAGCAAGGCAGCTACGCCCGATGGGTTACTTTGGTTTATATTTCTATCAAGTAAAAATGGGTCAAACCCAGTTAGTAGTATCTTTTTAGTGGTGTTTTGTGAGTAGCTTAGGTCTGTGCGACCTCGACTTCCGTTTTCTAGCAATGTTAATAACACTGTTTGCTGCGCGGTGCTCAGCGAAAATGCAGGTTTTGTGGTGCGAATTATTTTACTTGATTGTAAGCGAGTCCAATAAAGCGCGCGATCATCTAAGTTTTGCGTTGTAGCGATGCGTTTTTTTGCACTAAACCATAATCGTTTTGAGTAGTCATTAACGGCATCTACGGCTTGTGCATAGCTTGAGAGTGACTTGAATTGCTGCTCAAATTGATTAACTTCGCTGGCAAAAGCGCTTAGTACGGCTGGCATCGCTTGGCTGGCTTTTTCAATTCGCAATTCTTCTGGGGTTAGCGGTGTGTTTAAATTGGCTAAAGTACTAAAAGAAGAAAATATTAAACTTGTGGCAATCAGTGTTTTTATCATGATGTTCCTATACTAAGTCGTATTTGTTGCCTACTATCCTATGCCTAATATGTGGGTGCAAATAAAATCGTTGGTTGGTTTTATGTTGAAAGCAGTATAAAACAGGCGCTAAATCAAAAACTACGGGTATTTTATTAAAAAAGAGTCTTAACTCTGTGATGGGTTTAGCTACAATGGGGCTGTGTATTTTTTAGTTTTTTACTTTTAGGCAGCTATGCAACTTATTCAAATAGATAAAGCACGTTATCGTAAACATTTAAATCGCGTTATTGTCGGCTGTGCAGCAGGTTTAGCTGTGGGCAGTTTAGCAATTTCACAAACCTTAATTGCATTATTTCCCGATGAAAGTGGCAGTCATTTTCATTGGAACTTATTAGGCGTAATTGTTACGAGTATTGGCATAGGCTGGTTGTTAAATAAATACCGAACACATCCTTTTATGAGTGAGGTGGTGTATGTGTGGGAGCTTAAAAAAGCGCTTAATAAAATCACTCGTAAAATGGCTAAGCTAAAAGCGGCGGGACGAGAAGGTAACCCCGATGCATTATTGGCGATTCAATATAGTTATGCGGGCTCACGATTATTATGGCAGCTTGACGATAACACCATCACTATGGATGATTTAGCGATTAAACAAGCCGAGTTAGATAGCGTTGCGGCCAAGTTCAACTTAACCTTAAATGCTGATGACTACAATGATGCAATTTTAAAGCAGTTTTAAAGTGGTTTTAATTTATAGGAATAACAATGAGCATAATTCTTTATGGTGTCCCGCTTTCTCCTTATGTGCGTAAAGTACGTGTGTGTTTAGCGCTTAAGCAACTGGACTATAAACTCGAAATAGTCTCGCCGTTTAATCAGCCTGACTGGTTTTTAGAAGTTAATCCGTTAGGGCGTATTCCGGCGCTAAAAGATGGCGAGTTAAACTTGGCGGATTCTAGCGTTATTTGCCAATATCTTGATGAAAAATACCTTAATTCATCGGCTTTACTCGGTGATACTATAGAGCAACGTGCAGCTGTTCGCTGGCTAGAAAAATACGCAGATTACGAGCTGGCTCCACTGACAACATTTACGCTATTTCAGCAGCGTATTATTGCTCCTACAATGCAAAAGCCAACCGATGAAGCCTTAGTGCAAAGTGTATTAAATGAAAAATTACCGCCTTTATTTGATTATTTAGAAGGTTATTTAGGGAATAACGAATTCTTTGTTGGTAACAGCTTTACTCTTGCCGACATTGCAGTGAGCTGCCAGTTAATGAATATGGAGCATGGCGGTGAGCAACTTGATGAGTCGCGCTGGCCTAAGCTTGCTACTTTACATAGCCGTGTAAAACAGGGGACCGCTATGCAGAGCATGCTTGAAGGCGAACAAAAAATATTAGCTTCATTAAAGTAATGTTTATCACCGATTTTTAGCAAAGCTTAGGGAGCCATAAGTGAAAAAAGTACTGATAGTGTGTTTAGGAAATATTTGTCGCTCACCTACCGCAGAGGCGGTATTAAAAGCTCGCGCTAAAAAGTTAGGTATTGATCTGCTAGTGGACTCGGCAGGGACTATTGGTCATCACGAAGGTAATCAACCAGATAGGCGCTCAATGCAGGCTGGTGAAAAACGCGGTTATAGTTTTAAAGGTATTTTTTCGCGCAAGGTGCGTAGTAGTGATTTTAGCGAGTTTGACCTTATTTTAGCAGCCGATAAACAAAACCTGTCGGATTTAACTGCACGTTGCCCTGAACATTTGCAGTACAAGCTTGCGTTGTTTTTAGAGTATGGCGAGCAAACACAAAGCGCAATTCCCGATCCTTACTATGGCGGTGATGATGGCTTTGAAAAGGTACTTGATTTAATAGAGGCCGCCAGCGATAACATTTTAGCTAAGTTAAAATAGCTATAATGATAAATTAAAAGGCGCCATCGCGCCTTTTAATAGTTAGTTAACGTCTTATTTTAAAATCGAGCTGTACTTTGGAAGTTGCTGCAACCGCTTTTCCATGCTCAAACTTAGGGGCATAGCGCCATTGCGCTAATGCTTCTACTGCCGACTTTTCAAAGGCCAAGCCACCCTCAGAGCTAAGTACTTGCGGATTTTTTACAAAGCCAGACTCATCTACTTGAAACTCCATAACTACACTGCCATCTTTACTAAATCGCGCTTTGTTTTTAGGGTATTTAGGTTCAACGCGGTATAGCGGTGTTTGCTCTTGGCTTTCTTTCCATGGCACCATTTTAGCAATCGCGATACAGTGCTTAGTGGCTTCATCGCTTTTGCCTTTTTTTTCATACAAGCCAATTAATCTTGAATGTGCAGTAAGCTCAGCGCTGTGATCGTAACTTAAGTTTTCATCAAAGACCTTTACTACGCGATTAAGCCGTTCAATTGCGTGGTCGTATCTTTTTCTACCCTCAGCAAACGACGCCATTAAAAAGTCAGCTTTTATTTGTTCAACCGAGTTTTTAGGTAAGTTGGCCTGGTAATACTCATCGGCCTCTTCCAAGTAGTTTTTAGCTTCACGGTATTTTTCGTAGCTGAATTTATTGGCTAATATGGTTGCCGCTTCTAATTTCATATCGGCCAAAAATTTAGGTTTATTTTCTGTATTTGCTATTGCAATTACTTGATCTAAATAATAGTCCGCTTTTTGAGCAGAGGGGGCAAAATTAGCCATACCAACTAAAGAATCAACGGTTTCTAACGATTTGTTACCATGGTTGTTAACTGAAATAGTGTAGGCTTGTTGATATAGTGAAAAACGTTTTTCAATCCATTTTTTACCATAGCCATTAATTGATTTAGCATAGTTAATAGCTAAGTTTGCGGTGTTATCTGAATTATCACCGTAAACAGCTTTACCTAATGTGTAGGCCTGCTCCGCGGCTTGTTGCATATTTTCCTTGGTTTTAACCGCATTTAAGTAATTTTGATACGCGTCGTTAAAAACGGCTTGAGCGTTACTTGCTTGTTCGGCAAATGACATGGTGCTTAATACAGATAAACTTAAGCCCATCAGTAATACACGTTTATTTAGTTTCATAATGATCCCTATTATTTGTCGGTGGTAAATTAGCAAATCCTTATGTGTATGTCATCATTTTAGGTAAACCAAGGTAAATATGCGTTGCTAATATATTTATGCTTACATATTGAAAATAGCCGCTGTCGTCGCAATATATTTGACATTACTTAGGGTGTACTACGATCCAATTTTGAACTTTTGTGATATTATCACTTTATCGTGTCGTAGTTTTTTAATATTTGGATTGGTCGTGGCGCAAGTAAGAGCAAGAGTCCAGCTTAATGTTGGCAAAAATAGTGATATTCCTGCAGAAATTATCTCGTTTAGTGGCTTAAAAGATGGCCAAGAGCATGTTGCTTTAGTATTTAATAACGCCGATACCCAGCAAGGTGTTCCGCTTATTCGTATGCATTCTGAATGTTTAACCGGTGATGTATTTCATTCGTCACGCTGTGATTGTGGTGAGCAGTTGAATGAGTGTATTGAAATGATGCATGAGCAGGGCGGTATTTTACTTTATTTACGCCAAGAAGGGCGTGGTATTGGTTTATATAATAAAATTGATGCGTATGTACTGCAATCACAAGGTATGAATACTTACGAAGCTAATAACCATTTAGGTTTTGCTGATGACTTACGTGACTTTTCAGATGCAGTGTTAATGCTCAATGCGCTTAATTTAAAGCACGTTAAATTAATGACTAATAACCCTAAAAAGCTCAATGCATTAAAAGATGCAGGTATAGAAGTTGATTCTGTTGTGGGTACACATGCTCACATTAAAGCTGGGCTTTCAGGTAATAAAGCGTATTTAGAGACAAAGATTAAGCATGGCTCTCACATGCTAGATATTAAGAAAATTAAAAAACCTTAGGGTCTGTTTACCTTTCAAGGTTGAATTTGCAGCAGTCTGTTTGGTATTTAGGCAAGGCAGAGCCTATGTGGTGTGGTTATTCCCCATAAATAGGCGATAACGCAGCATCAATGCCAAACAGGCGCTGCCCGAAGGGTTCTGCCTAGGGGCGATTTACTCTTTGTTGCTCGGTTTTTACTTAGCCCACTAGGTTACAAACCTCGCGCCGCGATTAAATCGCCCCTAGTTTGAACAAATTTTAATCCGTAAAGGGCAACAGACCCTAATATTAACGGCATTTATCGCCGCCACCTATGTAATACCAACCAGCGCCGAGTTATACTCGGCGTGTTTTGTTTTAATTAAGAGCAAGTATGTCTACACAATTACGAATTTTTAAAGCTGATGCGGCATTAAAATGGTTTAAAGCGGGTTGGCTAATTTTTAAAACTCAGCCATTAACTTTTATTTTTATGCATTTGTTTATTGGCATTGTTGGCTTGTTGTCGTTATTTTTACCGGTATTACAAATAGCTGCAGCATTGGCTACACCATTTTTAACCGCTGGTTTTTATCAAGCCGTGCTTACCAAGCAGCAGGGCGGAAAAATTATGTTAGCCGACATTTTGAAGCCCTTTTCAGCCAAAGGAAATCGGTTAGGCTTATTTCGCTTAGCGCTTTATCAAATGGGTGCCGGTATTTTAATTGCCTTGCTCGCCAATGGGTTATTTGCTGATGCAATGGCGGTTATGACACAGCCTGGCCTAGATCCAAACACCGCCGTTAGCCAAATGCTTGAGAGTATTTCGCTTGCTAACGTGGCATTGTTTTTAATTGCGCTCTCTATTTACTTTACTTCGTTTGCCTACGCAGTACCGCTGGTTTATTTTAATAAAGAGCAGCGTATTTTAAATGCCTTAAAAAGTTCGTTTATGGTGTTTTATTATAATATTTTACCATTAAGTGTTTATGGTATTATTTGCGCATTATTAATGGTGTTGTCGATGTTCTTATCGCTACTACCGCTGTTGATTTTAATGCCAATTTGCTACATTAGTTTCTTTGTATCTTATCAGGCTATTTTTATGCCCGTTGTGCCACCAAGTGATGACAGTAACATTAAGCCTTTAAGTAGCGAGCAAAGCGGACGCTTTGACGCTTAATGGATGATACGTTAAAACAAAAGTTAAAAAACTATGTGCTTTGGTTGCTTGGTCGGCAAGAGTATTCGCGCCGTGAGTTAACCCAAAAGTTACAGCAAAGAGAAGCAACCGACGAGTTCATAGAAAACCTGCTTGATTGGTGTGAAAAGCACAATTTTATTAACGAGCAGCGTTACTGTGAAGGGTTTGTCAGAAAACACATATTTAAATGCCATGGCTTAAAGCGAATTCAAAGTGAGGCCATGAGTAAAGGGATTGATAGAGCACTGCTTGAAACAGTGGTTGATGAGCTGGAAATAGATTGGTTTGAGCTCGCGCAGGAAGCGTACAACAAAAAATATTCAACGACACCGGCAGACCTCGAGTACAAAGAAAAAGCTAAGCGCGTGCGCTACTTAATGTATCGAGGTTTTAGCTATGATCAAATAAATTTTGCAATGCAAGCACAGTAAATACAGGTGAGACTTTCACATGCAGCACATGACTACCGCACAAATTAGGCAACAGTTTTTAGACTTTTTTGCCAGCAAACAACATCAAGTTGTTCCTTCTAGTT
Source organism: Pseudoalteromonas sp. S1608 (assembly GCF_005887265.1). Classification (GTDB taxonomy): domain Bacteria; phylum Pseudomonadota; class Gammaproteobacteria; order Enterobacterales; family Alteromonadaceae; genus Pseudoalteromonas; species Pseudoalteromonas undina. The sequence goes on along the minus strand of NZ_PNDK01000032.1, from coordinate 28,680 downwards.
CGCTTATACCGGGTAACGATGCCACGTTGTTATTTAATAATGCCGGTATGGTGCAATTTAAAGATGTATTTTTAGGCGCCGAAAGCCGCCCTTATACACGCGCAACTAGCTCTCAGCGTTGTGTGCGTGCTGGAGGTAAACACAACGATTTAGAAAATGTTGGTTACACAGCACGTCACCATACCTTTTTCGAAATGCTAGGTAATTTCAGCTTTGGTGATTACTTTAAGCAAGATGCAATTAAATTTGCGTGGGAGTTTTTAACTGAAGTTGTAAAACTACCAAAAGAAAAGCTGTTAGTGACCATTTACCATGATGACGAAGAAGCCTTTGGCTACTGGGCTAACGATATAGGTTTACCTGAAGATCGTATTATTCGTATTGCAACGAGCGATAATTTTTGGTCTATGGGTGATACCGGCCCTTGTGGTCCATGTTCTGAAATATTTTATGATCACGGCGAGCACATTTGGGGTGGTCCTCCGGGCACTCCTGAAGAAGATGGCGACCGTTTCATTGAAATTTGGAACTTAGTATTTATGCAATACAACCGTCAAAGCGACGGGACTATGGAGCCACTTCCTAAGCAGTCTGTTGATACAGGTATGGGCCTTGAGCGTATTTCAGCTATTTTACAAGGTGTGCATTCAAACTACGAAATCGATTTATTCCAAGGCTTAATTGCCGCAGCTGCAAGCGTTACCAATGCACAAGATATGGATGATAAGTCGCTTCGCGTGGTGGCGGATCATATTCGTTCGTGTGCGTTTTTAATTTCAGATGGGGTTATGCCATCAAATGAAGGCCGTGGTTATGTATTGCGTCGTATTATTCGTCGTGCAGTACGTCACGGTAATAAGTTAGGTGCTAAAGGCGCGTTTTTCTATAAATTGGTTGCTGCACTTATTGAGCAAATGGGTCAAGCGTACCCAGAGCTTGCTAAGCAACAAGAAATTATTGAAAAAGTACTACGTATTGAAGAAGAGCAGTTTGGTAAAACGCTTGAGCGTGGTTTAGCTATTTTAGAAGAAAGCCTAAGTGATTTAACCGGGGATGTGATCCCAGGTGACTTAGTATTTAAGCTTTACGATACCTATGGTTTCCCTGCCGATTTAACAGCTGATGTAGCGCGTGAACGCCAAATGACCATTGATCATCAAGGTTTTGAAGCATGTATGGCAGTGCAACGTAAAACAGCACAGCAAGCGGGCAAATTTGGTGCAGATTATAATGAGCAATTAAAATCAGATAAGCACACTGATTTTAAAGGCTACGATAGTAATCATTACCGTGGCACTGTAGTAGAAATTTTTGCCGGTGGCGAATCTGTATCGTTATTAGAAGATGGCCAGAAAGGTATTATTGTTTTAGACCGTACTCCGTTTTACGCTGAATCAGGCGGCCAAATTGGTGATAGCGGAACAATTACTGTTGCCGGTGGTGAGTTTAATGTAACGAATACCACTAAATTGGGTAATGCTTTTGCTCATCATGGAACAGTACAAGGGCGTATTGGCGTTAACGATAAAGTGGATGCGACAATTGACGATGCGCGTCGTGAAAGCATTAAGAAAAATCACACAGCTACGCACATTTTACATGAAGCATTGCGTCAGCTTTTAGGTGAGCACGTATCGCAAAAAGGCTCACTTGTGCAGCCAGATCGTCTGCGTTTTGACTTCTCACATTTTGAAGCGGTGACCAAACAAGAACTGCGCGAAATTGAACGTGTAGTAAATGACGAAATTCGTCGTAACTTTGCACTTAATACTGAGCTAATGGCAATTGATGATGCTAAAGCAAAAGGTGCTATGGCATTGTTTGGCGAAAAGTACGATGACGAAGTACGTGTAGTAACCATAGGTGATTACTCAATTGAGCTTTGTGGTGGTACACACGTAGAGCGTGCAGGTGACATTGGTTTATTCAAAATTGTATCTGAAAGCGGTATTGCTGCCGGTGTTCGTCGTATTGAAGCGGTAACCGGTGCAGAAGCAATCGCTTATGTTAATGAACAAGAACAGCAATTAGCAGATGTTGCAGCACTTGTAAAAGGTGACAGTGCGTCAGTACTTGAAAAAGTAACTGCCTTACTTGAAAAGTCGAAAGGACTTGAAAAGCAAGTTGCCCAACTTAACGATAAACTAGCCAGTGCGGCAGGTGCATCGTTACTTGATTCAGTGGTTGAAATTAATGGAGTTAAATTGTTAGTTGCCAACGTTGAAGGAACTGAATCAAAAGCGCTTCGTGGCATGGTTGATGATCTTAAAAATAAGATTGGCTCAGGCGTTATTGCTTTAGGTGTTGCCAGCGGTGATAAAGTAAGCCTAATTGCGGGTGTAACTAAAGACTTAACCGGTAAAGTAAAAGCGGGTGAGTTAGTTAACCACATGGCAGGCCAAGTAGGTGGTAAAGGCGGCGGTCGTCCAGATATGGCGCAAGCGGGTGGTTCTGAGCCACAAAACTTAACTGCAGCACTTGATAGTGTAACAGCTTGGTTAACTGAGCGTACTTAAGCTTAAGTGGCACTTATAGTTCAAAAATTTGGCGGCACTTCGGTAGGCTCAATAGAGCGTATTGAAGCGGTCGCCGACCTTGTTGTTAAAACTAAGCAACAAGGCCACCAAGTGGTGGTGGTGCTTTCGGCAATGTCGGGAGAAACCAATCGCTTAATTAATCTTGCCAAACAAATCGACTCTCGCCCGAGTAGTCGTGAACTCGATGTATTACTCAGTACCGGTGAACAAGTCTCTATAGCTTTATTAGCGATGGCGATTATTAAACGCGGACATTCTGCGGTAAGCTTGTTAGCCGATCAGGTGAATATATTAACCGATAACATGTTCGGTAAAGCCCGTGTAGAAGACGTGGCTGCAACGCGCTTAAAACATGAACTTGAACATAACCGTATTGCTATTATTGCCGGCTTTCAGGGGCGCGATATTGAGGGCAACGTGACCACGCTTGGGCGTGGTGGCACCGATACCTCTGCGGTTGAAATAGCGGGTGCAATAAAAGCGGATGAATGTCAGATCTATACTGATGTTGATGGCGTATATACAACAGATCCTCGTATTGAACCTAATGCACGACGTTTAAGCCATGTAACCTTTGCCGAAATGCTTGAGCTGGCTAGTTTAGGTGCTAAAGTGCTACATATTCGCTCTGTAGAGTCGGCTGGCAAGCACAATGTACCATTAAGAGTGTTATCTAGCTTTAAACCTGATGAAGGTACATTAATTAGTTTTGAGGAGAGCGATGTGGCGAGTAACGTTGTGTCGGGTATTGCATTTAATCGAGACGAGTGTTTGATTAAGGTACATGGAGTACCGCAAGGCACTAAAGCGCTTGCAAAAATTTTGAAACTTTTTGCAGATAATGGCATCGAAATAGATATGATTAATCAAATTAATCATAAAGTTGAAAAAGTCGACTATGCTTTTACTGTGCATTTAAATGATTATTTAAACGCACTTGATTTGTTAACGGCTGAGCAACAGCAATTTGACGCACAGGCAATTGACGGATTAACTAATGTGGCGAAAGTGTCAGCTGTAGGTATGGGGATGAAATCTCATTCTGGGGTAGCGAGTTTATTTTTTGATTCGTTAGCACAAGAGAATATTGATGTGATGTTTGTTTCAACCTCAGAGATAAAGATTTCAGTTTTAATAGATGAAAAATACCTCGAGCTGGCTGTTCGTGCATTACATAAGACATTTTTAACAGAAAATGAATAGATTGAGAGTTTTTACTTACTTTTTAGTCTAATTTTAATTAAAATGTGTGTGCGGAATCTTATAATTTTATTGGAACATGGGAGCAAGAGAATGCTAATACTAACTCGTAGAGTAGGCGAGACCCTGATGATTGGTGACGAAGTAACCGTTACTGTTCTGGGTGTTAAAGGAAATCAAGTTCGTATCGGTGTTAACGCACCTAAAGACGTATCAGTTCATCGTGAAGAAATTTACATGCGCATACAAGCTGAAAAGTCTAACCCTAATCCGGGCAATGCTTAATCAACATAGTATAAAATGTGCTAGTTAATAACTATGACATTTGTAAAAGCCACTCATTGAGTGGCTTTTTTGTGTATAAAATCAATCGTTTCTTCGTCGAGTATTGCCTTAGAAATGTATTGCATACCGCTTTTACTTTTTAACAATAGGCCGCAATCTGTAGTAATCACTTCATTAATGTCGTGCCAAGCTAACTGGTAATTCTTGTAATGATTGGTTGATTTTATTCCGTCCTCGTCGAAGGTGAGAGTGACTTCAGAACCAGATGCTCTGCTAAGCATTTGCCTTGTTACCCACCAAGGACGACGATAATAAAAGGCAATACATTCGAGTAAAGCTAACATAAGCAAGAATGTACCAAGGTAATGATCGCCTAAACCATAAATGCCAAATAACCCTAAAACCACAAGTAGCGCCAATAAAAAGTATTTAGGTTGTGCACGCTTACTATAAGGCAGCGATTGGTCGAAGCATTCATAAAAATAAGGTTTATCGAGTTTATAAGTTGTTGTAAAGACCATGTGTTTGCACTTAAAAGCTATTTTTTATTATTTTAGCCTAATGCGCAGCTTAAAAGGGGAAATGACTAGAAACTATTTATATTTTAGGCATAAAAAAACGACCCGTAGGTCGTTTCTTAGCTAAATAAATAATATTAGCAATTTGTCTCTTCGGCATTAACGCCTTCTTTTACTTCTTCACAGGTATCTTCTACCTTGTTTTGAACATCTGTCACGGCTTCGTCAATACGCTCACCGGCTTCTTCTGCATGATTGTCTTCACAACCCATAATAAATGCACTTGCGAATAGACCAATAGCTGCTGCTTTAAGTGTTGATGATTTCATAATGTAATTCCTTGTATATAAATTTAAAAAGAGAGTTCGTTGTTTCTTATCTACCTGGGGCTTTTACCACGTAAAGCGCCTGAGACAAGTGAAATAACCAGTAAAACTAAAAAGATAAAAAATATGATCTTAGCAATTCCTGCTGCGGCTCCTGCAATACCACCAAATCCTAAAACGGCTGCGATTAGTGCGATCACCAAAAATGTAATTGTCCAGCGTAACATTGTCATCTCCTTGATTTATCTAAGTGTTAAAGTGTTGTTTTTATATAAGCGAGTAATGTGCCAGTATTTTATTTTGTTTTAAATCAATTGCTTATTTTGGTTTTTCGCGATTGGCTTTATATTGAGTTGGTAATTTTTACGATCTTATCGGTAACTTATTCACAGTTGTCTCTGATGAGATAATAAATAGTTGTTGCTGCTCTTTGCTTTGGTAAGACCAATTAACATTTGTTTTGAAGGTTATTAGTGGGTTAGTACAATAGGTTTGTTTTATATGTGTTTTTACAAAGTATTAGTGTTTTTATATATTCTTTGTTTATAACGAACATTTTTAGCATCTATATATCTGGGTTAAATAAGCTATTTTAGGTGGTGTTAACCTTATTGGTGATATGTTACTTTTAGATTAATTGGTTTTACCAATTTACAACGTGTAGACAAAAGAATAGTTTTTGTTACTGTTGGTGAATAGTTATTTAAATAAACCGATTTTTTATGTATTTGGTTTTAAACAGGGGAGAATTATGGATATAGGGGCTTTACTCACAACTGCAGGCAATTTAATGCTAACAGGCATGGTGGGTGTGTTTGTATTTCTTTCTTTATTGATTGGTGCAGTGACACTCATGTCTAAGCTGGCTAGCAAGTTTTCTCAGCCAGAACTAGAAGCATCACAGAGAACACCATCTTTTAAATCTCAAGGTGTGCCAAATGAGCACATCGCTGCAATTAGTGCTGCCATTGCTCAGTACAAAACAAATAATAATTAGAGGAGCATACCAATGGCTAAATTAAAAATAACAGAACTCGTACTTCGTGACGCACATCAGTCGCTCTTAGCTACCCGCATGCGATTAGACGACATGTTACCTATTGCAAAAAAAATTGATGACGCAGGTTATTGGTCTATAGAATCTTGGGGTGGAGCTACCTTTGATTCATGTATTCGTTATTTAGGTGAAGATCCATGGGAGCGTATTCGCGCGCTTAAAAAAGCGATGCCAAATACACCACAGCAAATGCTACTTCGTGGTCAGAACTTATTGGGATATCGCCATTATGCTGATGATGTGGTTGAGAAGTTTGTTGAGCGCGCCCACAAAAATGGCGTAGACGTATTTCGTATTTTTGATGCCATGAATGATGTACGTAACTTAGAAACTGCCATAAAAGCGGCGGTTAAAGTAGGGGCACATGCGCAAGGTACAATTTCTTACACAGTAAGCCCTGTACATACATTAGATATGTGGTTAACACTTGCTAAGCAGCTTGAAGAATTGGGTTGTCATTCAATTTGTATTAAAGATATGGCGGGATTGCTTAAGCCTTACGATGCAGAAGAACTCATTAAAGCGTTAAAAGAAACGGTTTCCATACCTATTGCAATGCAATGCCATGCAACAACGGGTTTAAGCACCGCTACTTATCAAAAAGCGATTGATGCCGGCATTGATATGCTCGACACAGCTGTATCGTCTATGAGCATGACTTATGGCCATTCAGCAACTGAAACAATTGCTGCAATCGTTGAAGGGACCGAGCGTGATACCGGGCTTGATTTAAACCACCTAGAAGAAATTGCCGCTTACTTTAGAGACGTACGTAAAAAGTACGCTGCGTTTGAAGGCAGCTTAAAAGGTGTCGATGGCCGAATTTTATTAGCCCAAGTGCCAGGTGGTATGTTAACTAACATGGAAAACCAGCTTAAAGAGCAAGGTGCTGCTGATAAACTAAACGAAGTGCTACTTGAAATTCCACGAGTACGTGAAGATTTAGGCTTTATTCCACTCGTTACACCTACCTCACAAATTGTTGGTACTCAAGCGGTATTAAATGTACTCACTGGTGAGCGTTATAAAACCATTACCAAAGAAACTGCTGGCGTATTAAAAGGTGAATATGGTTCAACACCTGCACCAATGAATAAAGAGCTTCAAGAGCGCGTACTTGATGGCAGTGAAGCAATTACCTGTCGCCCTGCAGATATTATTAAACCTGAACTTGAAACTTTAGAAGCTGAGTTAAGCAAGCTTGCGCAGGAGCAAGGGCTAACTTTAGCCGATGAGCAAATTGATGATGTGCTTACCTATGCATTATTTCCACAGATTGGTTTGAAATTTATTAAAAACCGTAACAATCCTGATGCATTTGAGCCTGTTCCTAGCGCTGATGATAACGCCAATAAAGCACCTGAAAAATCAGCGGCAAACAATAAAAGCGTTAAGGCAGAGCAATACAGCGTTAAAGTAGACGGTAAAGTATACGATGTCGTGGTTGCTCAAGGTGGTGAGCTTAAAGAGGTGACGTTAAAAGACTCAGAGCATATTCCACAGTCAGCATCGGTTGCCTCGGGTGAAACTCTAAATGCACCATTGGCCGGTAATATTTTTAAAATTAAAGTAAAACCCGGTCAGGTAGTCAATGAAGGTGATGTGGTAATTATTATGGAAGCCATGAAAATGGAAACCGAAGTACGCGCCATGCATACCGGTACGATTGCTGAGGTGCTTGTTTCTGAGGGCGATTCAGTGTCAACCGGCGATGCAATGATTGCACTAGCTTAAGGAGTAAATAGAGGATGGATGGTATTTTAAACCTCTGGCATGCCACAGGCATTGCTAACTTTACATTTCCTGGGCTGATCATGATTGCCGTTGGTTGTTTGCTATTATTTTTAGCAATTGCCAAAAACTTTGAGCCGTTATTGCTACTGCCCATTGGTTTCGGAGCTATTTTAACTAATATTCCAGTAGCTGGTTTATCAGATCCAGGTGGCTTACTTTACTATGTTTATTATGTTGGTATTGATACCGGTATTTTTCCGCTATTAATATTTATGGGAGTGGGGGCCTTAACTGATTTTAGTGCCCTGATTGCCAACCCGCGTATGTTGCTATTAGGTGCGGCAGCGCAGTTTGGTATTTTTGCGACGTTATTTGGCGCTATTTTACTTAACTTTATTCCGGGATTTGAATTTAGCTTACAAGATGCTTCTGCAATTGCGATTATTGGTGGTGCAGATGGGCCAACCGCTATCTTTTTAGCGTCAAAGCTGGCCCCAGATTTACTGGGCGCTATAGCGGTGGCTGCGTACTCGTACATGGCGTTGGTTCCTATTATTCAGCCACCTATCATGCGTGCGTTTACCACACCTGAAGAACGCAAAATTCAAATGCCAGAACTGCGTAAAGTATCTAAAAAGGAAAAAATTATTTTCCCACTGATGGTGCTTACCTTAACGGCTATATTCTTACCTGCGGCAACTCCGCTGGTTGGCATGTTCTGTTTAGGTAACTTAATGCGTGAGTCGGGTGTAGTTGATAGGCTCAGCAACAGTGCGCAAAACGAAATCATTAATATCACCACTATATTTCTAGGACTTGCAGTGGGCTCTAAACTTGCTGCCGAGCAGTTCTTAACAGTAGAAACTATTGGTATTTTGGTACTGGGTGCACTGGCGTTTGCTATTGGTACAGCCTCAGGTGTATTTATGGCTAAAGGCTTAAATAAGATATCAAAAACCCCCATAAACCCATTAATTGGTGCTGCGGGTGTATCCGCTGTGCCTATGGCAGCACGTGTTGTTAATAAGGTTGGGCTTGAAAATAACCCGCATAACTTCTTATTAATGCATGCCATGGGGCCTAATGTTGCAGGGGTGCTTGGTAGTGCTGTTGCGGCAGGTATTTTACTCGCTCTTGTGGGTTAAATATAATTTAGACTCAACCTATTAGCGCAGTTTACTGCGCTTTTTTTTGAATAAAATTCACTGTTTTGGCTTAAGCGGTTTCTTGTACAGAGTTTTTTGTTTACAGTAGCTATTCTTCATATAAATTCTTAAAGGTTACTGGTATGCATCATACTCCGCTGGCAAAATATCTCCCGAATGTAAGCAAACTTGTTTTTGGCTGTATGGGTTTGGGAGGCGCATGGAATAAAGATGCGATTACCAGTGCGCATTTACAACAAACTCATTCATGCATAGATGCCGCCATTGAAGGCGGAGTTAATTTTTTCGATCATGCTGATATTTATACTTTAGGCAAAGCCGAACATGTTTTTGGTCAAGCTCTGGCTGAGCGACCAGAACTTAGAGAGAAAATGTATATTCAGTCTAAGTGTGGTATTCGCTTTGCTGATGATAAAAACCCACAACGTTATGACTTTTCAGCTGATTGGATTGAGCGCTCAGTAGAGGGCTCATTAAAGCGATTAAATACCGAATATTTAGATATACTTATGCTGCATCGCCCAGATCCTTTAATGGAAGTAGAGGAAGTTGCACAAGTATTTAGTTGTTTAAAAGAAAGTGGCAAAGTGCGTCATTTTGCGGTGTCTAATATGTCGCAATATCAAATACGGTTTTTGCAACGCGCTTTAGATATGCCGATTGTGGCAAATCAAATCGAAGCGAGTTTACAAAAACATCAATGGGTTGATGAAGGCGTTTATGTGGGTAATGCCGATGGCAAGGATATTAACTTTACCCCAGGCAATATTGAATATTGCCGTGAGCATGAAATTCAGATTCAAAGTTGGGGCAGTTTATGCCAAGGCTTATACTCTGGTGGTGATTTATCAAAGGCCTCGCCTGCAGATATTAATACCAGTATTTTAGTCAGTAAGCTTGCCATACTTTATGGTACAACAGCAGAAGCTATCGTATTAGCATGGTTGTTGCGCCACCCAGCATCAATTCAACCAATTATTGGTACCACTAATATAGAGCGTATAAAAGCATCCTGTGATGCGGTTAATGTTAACTTAAGTCGTGAGCATTGGTATGAGCTATATATCAGCGCGAAAGGCTGCGCTTTACCATAACCTAGTGAAGGGTGATGATATGAACATATTTGTTATTTTAATTAGCTTAGTCATTGCTTTGGTGATCATTATTCCGTTACTGGAAAAATACCAAAGTAAAATAGGGCTTGAGAGCGCTACTAAATATAGTAAGTATATTTGGCCACTGGTGATGATCTCTTTGGTTGTGCAGCTTATTTATGTGCTCGTAAATTAACTCTGAAATTTAGCACCAAGCAGCTTAGATACAATGGGTAATTCGTGAAACTATTCAAATATCTATGCTGGTTGGTATAATCATCACATACAAAAAAGCCTTTGCGGGTTATCCCTGCAAAGGCTTTTTTATTTAATCATTAAACTCTTTATTTAAGTGCCAACTGAAGTTCTCTGTTACGCTCAAGTTGCGCAATAAAGTTATCAGCAATAGGCTTAAACTTAGCAAGCTCTGAGCGTGGTAATGGCTCAGATTTAGGTAGTTTCACAGTTTTGGGATTACGATGAACACCGTTAACTAAAAACTCATAATGTAAATGTGCCCCAGTTACTCGACCTGTTGAGCCTACAGTACCAATTTTCTCACCTTGTTTGATTTTTTGCCCTGTTCTAACTAGGCGTTTGTTAAGGTGTAAGTACTTAGTAACGTATTGTGTACCGTGGCTTATAAATACGTAATTACCGTTATATTTACTGTAGCCCGCTTTGATAACTTTACCATTACCTGATGATACAACAGGCGTGCCTGTACGCGCAGCGTAGTCAATACCTCGGTGTGCTTTTACTTGTCCTGTAACAGGGTGTAAGCGGCGAGGATTAAAGCTTGAGCTAATATATTTAAAGTTAACAGGTGCACGTAAGAAGGCTTTTTTCATACTACGCCCTTCAGGGGTATAAAAATTACCGTCTGTGTGTCGAATTGCTGTGTAACGTTCGCCTTGGTTTATAAATTCTGCGGCAATAATTTTACCGGTGCCAATAAATTCACCGTCAACAAAATGAGATTCATATATTAAGCCAAATTCATCACCTTTACGGATGTCATTTGCAAAATCCACGTCCCAACCAAATATATCGGCAAAGTTCATGATTTGGCGTTCACTTAAACCTGCAGCGATCGCTGACGTCCAAAAACTGCTAGAAATTTCCCCTCCGGCGGTTTTGCTAAGTGTTTCTATTTCTTTGCTGTCAATTGAAGTATCGTATTGGCCTTCGTCATTAAGGGTGACATATAAGGTATCTGTTTTAGATATAACGTAACGTAACTGAGCCAACGAACCATCTTTTGCAGTAGCAAAGCTTAGTGTTTCACCTGGATGAATTTTGGTAAGCTTGCGTGTTTCAGCATTTGTGTTAACCAGTTTGTAAAGCGTTTGCGCAGAAAAACCAGCGCGCTTAAAAATGTTCGCTAAATTGTCACCATTTTTAACAAGGTGATCGACAAAATCATATTCTGGAAGTTTTTGCGCTGCATGCTCTGAATTTAAGTCGGTGAGTTTTTCGTTTTCACCTACTTTTATTTGTAATTCGTAACGCTTACCAATTTCTAGCGTGTTCTCGCTATTGTCTTTGGATGCAGTGGCTTTTTCAGAAGGTAAAAAGGCTAAGGCAACAATAGCAGAAACCAAACCTAGAATAAGCATTTTGTGTTTTTTGGGGAGCGTGTTAACCACGTGGACCATAACGTGCCTTTTTCTGCTGTCAAGATAATAAATAGATTATATTGCAGGATATAACGAATAATCTATGAATACTAGTATTTTGTAGATTTAAACTCGCGTTAAATTAAGCTAAAATCATAGGGTATTCAGGCTGTTTGTGTTTAAAGTTGAATAACAGCACTATTTTATATCCTTGGATACTTTGCTTTTTCATCGTAATGTTAAATTAGCTTTTAAAACGATTTAATAGCGAGAAGTGATTAATTTATAAACTGTTTTTTGGGCTTTTATAAACACCTTTAGTGTATTATTAATCGCTCTTTTATATCCCATTTTAGAACGTACGCCCTGCATTTTAGTTGGTGCAGCGATTAGTTAAAAAAGTTGTTCTAATTAAGTGGAAATTTGTTATGTTAGCTAAATAGTTTTATTTGTTTTGTTAAAACGCGCTAGCAATAAATCGTGAGCATATACACCCCCTTCGTTGTCAGAATTTTTTGGAGTAACACACAGTGGATTTACAAACCGCTCTAGCAGAGATAAAACGCGGTGCAGAAGAGATATTAATTGAAGATGAGTTGGTTGAAAAATTAAAGTCGGGGAAAAAGCTAAAAATTAAAGCTGGTTTCGATCCTACGGCTCCAGATTTGCACCTAGGTCACACTGTACTAATTAATAAAATGAAAACCTTTCAAGATTTAGGTCATGAGGTTATTTTCTTAATTGGTGACTTTACCGGTATGATAGGCGATCCAACGGGCAAAAATGTTACCCGTAAGCCACTGACTCGTGATGATGTGCTTGCTAATGCTGAAACCTATAAAGAACAGGTTTTCAAAATTTTAGACCCAGCTAAAACAACTGTTGCTTTTAACTCTACGTGGATGGAGAAGTTGGGCGCGGCTGGAATGATAAAATTGGCAGCGCGCCAAACTGTGGCACGCATGCTTGAGCGTGATGACTTTAAAAAGCGCTATGCTGGCGGTCAATCTATCGCAATCCATGAGTTTTTATATCCACTAGTACAGGGTTGGGATTCAGTTGCACTTGAGTCTGATGTTGAGCTAGGCGGCACCGATCAACGCTTTAACCTATTAATGGGTCGTGAGCTGCAAAAAGATGAAGGTCAAAAACCTCAAACCGTACTAATGATGCCTTTACTTGAAGGGACTGATGGCGTTCAGAAAATGTCAAAGTCACTAGGAAACTACATAGGTATTACTGATACGCCTAGCGACATGTTTGGTAAAATCATGTCAATTAGTGATGTACTAATGTGGCGTTACTATGACTTGCTAAGTAGCCTTTCTATTGAGCAAATTGCAGCGCAAAAACAGCGTGTAGAGCAAGGCACTAACCCTCGCGATATTAAGATTGAATTAGCGAAAGAGTTAATTGCACGTTTCCATAGCGAAGCCGATGCGCAAGCTGCTCATGATGACTTTATTCAGCGCTTTCAGAAAAAAGCACTACCTGATGAAATTCCAGAGCTGACAGTTAACATTGATGAAGACACTATTCTAATAGCTAACTTGCTAAAAGAAGCTGGCTTAGTGGCGAGTACTTCAGAGGCCATGCGTATGATCAAACAAGGCGCAGTAAAGCTTAACGGCGAAGAAAAAATTACCGATACCAAATTGGAAGTAGCAAAAGGAACAACCGCTATTTACCAAGTAGGTAAACGTAAGTTTGCAAATATTACTGTAGCCTAAAGCTACATAGAGTATAAAAACCAGCTTCGGCTGGTTTTTTTATAACTGATCAAAAAGTTAGAACAGCCCTAATAATTTCAACGCTAACAATAATTAGTAGCCAAAAAAAACGGGCTTGATTTAGGGTGTTGAGTAGCTTTGGCACATCATCAGCACTTGGCAAGCGTTCTACTCCGACCCGCATTTTATTGAAACGCTGCTTAATATAAATAGCAGGCCCACCAAGTTGCACCCCTAAAGATGCTGAGCACACACTGAGTAACCAGCCCGTATTGGTTTGATAAAAATGGCGGCCATAATGCTTAATATAATGCATGCTTTTCTTACTGGCTTTAAGTGAAGCTATTGTCAGCGCGAGTAACCGCATGGGAATGTATTCAATAATAAAAAGAATTAGTTTAAGCGGCTTCAAAAAAGAGCTGTCGGGAGCTATATCAGTGCGCCATGCTTGTTGGATTAAGGTAAGCAAACGGTAGGCGAGAGTAGCAATGGGGCCTAATAGTAAAAAAATGAAAATTACCACAAAATAATGACGGGCCGTTCTTAGTATGACACTTTCCATAACCGCTTTAATAATCCCTGGGTTTGAAAGTGCCTTAACTTCACGGGCTACTAGTGGTTTTAATAATTCTCGAGCAGTTGATTTTTGATTTTTTTTGGTCAATTTCGCAATACGTATCGCTTTTTTATTTATGCTACTGCTTTCTAGGCATAAGTATAAAATAAGACCGGATAGTAGTTCGGGGTAAAAGGCAAACTCCAGCAGCAAAACGACAATAATCATAATCACAGTTAGAACAAGTGTGCTTGCTAATGAAGCGGCTAAATAATGATATTGTTTGCTGTCTGTTTTTTTATAAACACGCTGGCCAATTGCGTTAAAAATTGCAGAAAGTATATGGTTAGGGTGATACCAGCTAACTAAAGGTAAAAAGCGCTCAGCTAGGAGCGCACAAATAAATACAATAAAGTCCAAATGATTTTGAACAATATTATTGAGCATTTACAGCGTAACCGCCGTTAACTTTTCTAGTAATGCCACAACCATTTTTGATGAATTAATAGAGGCTGTTTCTAAGTACTCTTCAAATGATTGCGGTGACTCTTTGCCAGCAATATCAGACATTGAGCGAATAACAACAAATGGTGTGTTAAGTGCAAAACACGTTTGTGCAATTGACGCACCTTCCATTTCTACTGCTAGCATTGTAGGGAAGTCATTGCGTGCTTTTTCAATGCGAACAGGGTCACACATAAATGAGTCACCAGTACAAATTAAACCAACAAGCGTTTTTACTTCGCTAATTTGTGCAATTGTTTGCTCGGCGGCTTCTACTAGTTTAGGGTGCGCTGCAAAGCCTGCTGGCATTTGTGGTACTTGGCCAATTTCGTAACCAAATGCGGTTACATCTACATCGTGATGACGAACCTCTGATGAAATTACCACGTCGCCAACGTTAAGCGAAGGATCGAAACCACCGGCAGAGCCTGTGTTAATAACACAATCAGGTTTAAAGTTATCGATAAGTAAAGTGGTTGCAATAGTTGAAGCGACTTTACCAATGCCTGATTGCACTAAAGTAACAGTATTACCTGCAAGCTCACCAGTATAAAACGTAAAGCCTGCTTTGGTTAAAACCTGTGGATTTTGCATCGCTTCGCGCAAAATTTTAACTTCTGGCTCCATGGCGCCAATAATACCAACATTCATAGTGTTAAATTCCTAAATTTGAATAGGCTGATTATACGTGAAGTCTGCTATAAAAAACAAAAAAGCGAGTCATTTAAAATGCTCGCTTTAATACATTGCTTTAACTCAGTAGTTATATTTCAGCAAGGGCAGTTGAATGTGCTTTTGCTTGAGAAGGTGATAATACCGCAGGCTTATGGACTCTAGTACGAGTCGGGCGCGAAGGTTGTGATTTAGCAGGTTTGCCTAATTTAAACATAATGGCATCGCGAACTTCACTCGGGCGGTAGCCTGATTTCACTTTCATACGAATATGTGGAATGCCAGCGGCTTCTAGTGCACCGTTAACAAACCAATCACGTTGTGCTTTGTGACCATCTTTGTTGGCGTTATTAACTAAGTCAACCGCTGCCACTATGGTCATTTTTTCTTTGTCGACTAGTACAAAGTCGAGCTGTTTATTTTTTGCTTTAGCTAATGCCGCACGTTTAGATTTGACAGATAGACCTTGTTTGCAGTCAATCACATCGATTAGTTTAACGCGACTAACAATTTTATATTGATCGCCAACAGCGCGTTCTAATAAGCCTAGAAACGCCCCTTCTACTTGGGTAAATACACTTTGCTTACGAGTAAAAGGATAAGGGTTTCCGCCGTCATCATTAAATTTTGACGCAACCACAGATGCCCCAACAACTAGCACTAATATTAATAATAAAGCGAATTCCATACGGTAACTCCATAACAACAAATTGACACTGCTTTTCTAAAGCAATTTATGTGCCCAAATAGTTGTTATGGCTATTTTATTAACGAATGGGGATGAGCGCTATTATGCTTTATAACCGCCTTCAATACCTTTTACGGCAATAGCGACGGCATCATGAGCATGTAATGACTCATAATGGTTTATTTGCAGGAAGTAATCGCTAAATTCTTTTGACTCTAACGTCGTTTTAATTTTTCGTGCTGCGTCTTCACAAAACATCAGGTTTTGACCATTTAAACGGGCAAACTCTTGTTCGTCTTCACGTTTTACCGCAGCTTGTACTGGTGTTTTAAGCTCATCTTCTAGTAAATTTATTAAGTTAACTACATCAAACTCTTGAATGTTTTGATCTAGTTTTACTTTAACATTAGCAATAGAGCGCTGTGAATGCGGGGTTGCTACAATGCCTTGAGTTGTTCCAAGCCACTCTAAAACCTCAGATTGAGTTAGTGTTTCTTGAGCAAACTTTTCGCTAAACGCATTTTGGATAAGTTGACGAGCAAGGGCTGCAGAGCAGGGGCAGGTTGATGAGTAAGTAACATCAACACTGAGTTCAAAACTAATGACACCTTGATTTATGGTACTGGTGAGTACAACTGGGTAGCTTTTCCAGCCGGCTTTGCCACTAAGTAATGATTTACGGCGCAGTGGTAATTCAAATTTAAATTCGATTTGTGCTTTATCGCTTAAGCCTTCATGGCTGGTGATAAAGGTATCTAATGCTTGTGCTAAGGTGTGCGGGTTGACCTGCTGCTCAGTTGAGAGGTGATCAAGTGCTAAAAACAGACGCGACATGTGGATGCCTTTGGCGTCTTCTTGGTGTAAATTAACAAAAGCGCGTGCTTTTGCATTAACGGTAACTGGAGCTAAATCAAGAGATTCAAAAATAAAAGGCAGCTCTATATCGCCCATTCCTACCCAGTCTAATTTACCTGTTTGTAATGCGGCAGCCGTGTTAGCAATATCTGGCATAGTCGTTTGCATGATACGTTACTCGTTATTTGCAATATTTAAAACGTCACATTTTACACTAAATAAAGAGTTGCTGAAATGCGGCAAATAACGCCAAACATGAAATTTTGTTGTTTTTATCGCACAACATGAAAATCGCTGATAGAAAATGCTAAAATTAGCCTTTAATCATACTTACTTAAGCATTTAGCTAAGAGAAACACTGATATATGACAGATTCTTCTTTGAACCCGTGGGTTCGAGTTCTTTCCAGTTCAATAACTCGTTTTGGTGAGTTTAAAACTGCAGCTATTTGCTATGCATTATTACTGACAGTATCGCTGGTTTTGTCGAGTATGTTTTACTATGTTGCCATTGGGGAAGTGAACTTAGTTGATATATTGGCTGTAGTATTTTTTACCTCAGTTGTTTCCCCTCTGGTGATTAGCGTACTGCTTAACTCTATTCGGCAACTTGATGCCTCTTATGCCTATTTAGATAGTGCCACAAAACAAGAAAAGCTTTTAAATCAAACTCTCAAAGACAATATTAATCGTTTAAACATTGAAATTGATGAACGTAAAATGGCCTTTCATGCTAAGCATAGAGCAATAGAAGAGCTTAGACGTGAAATTGCAGAGCGTAAAAAAACGCAACAAGAACTCGCGCAACAAGGCATGTTATTACGCTCCATTGTAGACTCCTCACCAGATTTATTTTATTACCGCGATAACAACGGGGTGTTTGCCGGTTGTAATAAAATGTTTGAAGAGGTGATGGGCAAAACCAGTGGCGAATTAATTGGCAAAGCCGCAGAAGAAATATTTCCAAGCCACTTTTTATCAGAAGTATTAAGAACCGATGAGCAGGTTGAACGCACTCATCAAGGTTTAACTATTGATGTAGAGTATTCTGTAAATGGTGAAATAAGATGGTTTGAACTGAGAAAACTCCCCTTTATAAATGAGCAGGGCGATTACATTGGTCTACTAGCCTTTGGCCGTGATATTACCAGCCGTAAAGAAGCCGCGCAGGCACTGGAAACTGCTTATAAAGATAAAGGGAAATTTATTGCCACATTGAGCCATGAATTACGCACTCCGCTCAATGGTATCGTCGGTTTAACCCGAATGCTATTGGATACTGAACTTAATAAACAGCAGCGTAGCTGGTGTAATACGGTGTTTTCAAGCGCCGAAACGCTGGGTAATATATTTAACGATATTATAGATTTAGATAAAATTGACCGTGAGCAACTCGATATTGCCGCTAACGAAATTAATGTGTCTGACTTTATTAATGACGTGGTTAACTTTGCAGGCCTTATTGCGGAGCAAAAAGAACTTTCTTTTGAAGTAAAACGCTCTGGAATGCTTGATATATACGCTTTACTTGATCCTACACGTTTACGCCAAGTAGTATGGAACTTAATTAATAATGCGGTTAAATTTACCCAGCACGGTAGTGTCACCTTAGATTGTGCTAGAGAAAACCGCGAAGATGGCCCATGGCTTATTATAAAAATACTCGATACCGGTGAAGGGATCCCGCAAGAACAACTTACCCGTATTTTTGATATGTACTACAAAGCGCCCGACCTTAAAGGGACCAATGCGATTGGTTCAGGTATTGGCTTAGCCGTAACAAAAGCGTTAGTAAGTGCTATGAAAGGCATTATAACTGTTAATAGTACTCCCGGAGAGGGCAGTTGCTTTACCGTTCAAATTCCGCTGAATTTATGTAGTGCTCCTACCGAACATAGTTATGTAGGGCGTAGCTTATATATTTTATTAGTGGAAGATGTGCCACTTAATGCTGAAATTGCAACTAACCTATTAGAACAACGTGGACATGAAGTACTGTGGGCTGAAACGGGAGAAGATGCTTTATCGTTTGTAGAAACCGAAGATGACCTAGATTTAGTATTACTTGATATGCAGTTGCCTGATATTAATGGTGATGAAGTAGCAAGACAAATTCGCGCACAAAGCCATTTTGATCCGCTTCCTATTGTGGCACTTACCGCCAATGTTCGCAGTGCTGAAGAGGAACTTGAGGGGATTTCTATTCAAGGGGCGTTAGCTAAACCGATAAACACCAGTAAGTTAGATAATATGCTCGCTGAACTCTTTGGCATTCAACAAGCGCAAGTTGAGGCTCCTCAACGAGTAGTTAATCAAGAGTTATTAAATCAAATTAATACTGACTTGCTAGATGTTGAAACCATTGAAGACTTTGTAAACTCGATGGGCGTTGAAGTATTTAAACGTAGTAGTCAGTTGTTTGCAAAGCTAAATCCGCAATATCAACAAGAACTATTAGGATCATTAAAAGCAGCAGACAGAGAAGAGTACAAATCCGTTGCGCATAAGTTAAAAGGTGCCGCTGGGTCGGTTGGTCTGAATGATGTGCAGTTGCATGCAAAGCAAATGGAACATGGTGCGCTGGAACAAAGTGATGAAGTATTAACAGTCTGGCTCGATGAATTAGCAGACAAAATAAATGAAGGACAACAGGCCCTTCATTTATTTTTACAGCAATTAGAGTAAAAACTAATTAGCTGTCGATTTTACCAATGAAGCGGTAACCTTCACCATGAATGGTGCTGATTAACTCAGACGTTGAGTTGTCGCTTTCAAAGTGCTTACGGATACGACGAATGGTAACATCAACTGTACGGTCGTTAGCGCGAAGCTCACGGCCAGTCATGTGCTTAATTAGTTGCTCACGGCTGAATATACGACCTGGAGAGTCAAGCATTAAACGCAGTGCTCTGTACTCGCCTTTAGGTAGGCGTTTTGCATCTCCATTTGGAGAAGTAAGGCAACGACTGTTTTCGTCAAGTTCCCAACCGTTAAAGGTGATCACGCCATTGGTTTCAATAGCTGACTCTTCACCGCCTAATGCAGTACGCGTAATTAAGTTTCGCGCACGAATAGTTAATTCTCGTGGGTTGAAAGGCTTAGTAATATAGTCATCAGCACCAATTTCAAGACCTAAAATACGGTCTACATCGTTGTCACGGCCTGTTAAGAAAATAAGACCAACTTTACGTTTTTGGCGTAACTCGCGAGCTAAAATAAGCCCGTTTTTACCTGGCAGGTTGATGTCCATAACTACAAGATTGACGTCATCGTTATTTGTAAGCTTATCATGCATATCATCGCCATCAATGGCTTCAATAACTTTGTAACCTTCAGCTTCAAATAAACTAACGAGGTTTAGTCTAGTTACGTCTTCATCCTCTACGATCAGAATGACTGGCGTTTGCATCTTTAATTAACCTTTTTGGAGTGTGTTTTATTTATAAAATCGGCGTGATCATCAGAGCCGACTACTAGAATTATAGGATTATATCTAAATGTTAACAAGTAAAAACAGATTAGATATAAACAGCTGCGCGCCAAAACCTACTATGACGTATTATTAAAAACCGCGGCTTAATTGATACTTAACGTTGGATGTATAATTTGAATTATAGAGTCGAAGCCATTTCCCTTTAATAATTGATACATCCATCAACCACCTAAAGATACTTAAAATAATCAGACTAATTCAAAACGGAATTATATCACTTTCCAACTTTTCATCAATGTATGTGATATGTTAAACACAATTAAGTTCATTAATTGTGTGGGAATACAGCATTAATGATACAACTGTTTAGTTGGCTATGTATTAGTATGGTCATAAAGTTGTAATTCAAGAGGGGAATAAGAGTTATTTCGCTTTTTAAAAAAGTGTAATAATAAATCGGGCCCCTTGCTGATACTCGGTATCTAACACAATTTCCCCAGCCAAAGCTTGAGTCACTAAATTGTAAACTAAATGCATTCCTAAGCCACTGGCTCCTTGGCCGCGCTTTGATGTTACAAATGGGTCAAATATTTTTGCTCGTATATTGCTTTCAACACCTAGGCCGTTATCTGTGTAGGTAATTTGTGTTTTTGTTTCTGTTGCTACAATATCAATCTGCACTTCATTGTCACCGCCAGCTACAAATCCGTGTAACAGGGAATTTAAAATTAACTGATGAAAAACTTGCTGAAGTGGCCCTTTTTTACTTTCGACGGTTAAATCTGATGGACAATTTATAAGGACTTTAGGGTTTTTAATTTTTAGTTCTTGCCCCATAGACAGTAGAGTATCACTAATTAATTGTTGTATATTAACAGTGCTGGTTATTTCATCATCTTTGATCACTGCAACTTTTTTAAAGTTAGAAATGAGCTCTGCAACGCGGTTTAAGCTGCTATATATTAAGTCTAAGTTTTCGATACCATCGTTAGTAAATTGTTCAAATTGACTCGCAGTTAGTGATTTATTATGAAATTTAACCTGCAGTTCCGCGAGTTTATCCCGCAATAGAGTAGAGCCTGTAATACCAAGTCCAATCGGTGTATTTACCTCATGGGCAACCCCTGCCACCATTTGCCCCAATGAAGCCATTTTTTTGTTTTCGACAATTTGAGTTTGGTATTGGTGCATCTTTTCCAGAGTGGATAACAGCTCTTTATTAGCCTCTCTGAGTGCGATAGTGCGTTGACTTACCTTCTCTTCAAGGTTTGAGTTTAGCTGCTTAATTTCTTGTTTATCTTCTTCATGGCGTTCTATTTGCCTTTGTGTACGTGCAAGCATTACATTTAAGCTATTAGAAAGCCGAGTTATTTCAGTTAGGTTCGTTAAAGGCGCACGTGCATAGTAATTATGTTTTTTAGCTATGTTTTGCAACAACAAGCTTAAGTTTTCTATTGGACTGGCTATCCTTTTTTGTAGCCTTAAAATAATCAAAGAAATAAAAATAAGTATTAAAGCCATAATAACGATATCGATTATAATCTTTTTAGTTATTAGTTGATTTAAGTTATCTAAGCTGCCTCTAATATATACATAGCCGAGCAGCTGTTCATTATTGAGTATTGGGGTAATGTACTCAATATACTCGTCACTAACCTGTGGTTCAGAAAAATCATTAATATTATCTGTTTTAATGGGGACTGGTGGTGATTTTCGGGCATTAAAGCTGGTAAAAAAGACTGGCTTATTAGATTGCTCATCTAAGGCGTAAATATGTAAATTTGTGACGGATGATACTTGTTGAAGCAGCTTTAAGCGCCTTTCTTCTGCAGGCCTATTTTTATTTAGCAATGAGGGCATCGCGTCGAATGCAATGATCTCTGATACCAACACAAGTTTGCTAATGAGCTGTTTTTTTTGCTCTTGCGCACTTAAATAGGTAGAAATTGAAAGCGATAATAACAAACAGATAGCTGTTATAAGCATGATGGTTTTAAACAATATGCTACGAATGCTATTTTGCTCTACAGTTTTGGGCATTGCGAGAAGGTCATCCGTGTCAATTGTGAGTCTAATGATAATAGTTTAGCAAAAACAGAAAAAAGTGAATTAAAAAGATTAGCTTAATTACACTTTTTATTTTTAGCTAATCTACTTATGAAACATAAATATGTGGCTAATATAGCCCATATTTATGTTTTGAAAGGATATTAATAACTTATTTTAGCTACTGTATACGGCAAATTTGTTGTTTTTGAACACTGTGTGGTAGCTATCAAATTGGGTTTCTAAAATTGGTGGATATTTCAAAAAGCTATTAGCCACTATGGTCAGTTTGCCTGCCTTAGTTAAATGTTGCTTTGCATGGGTTAAAAAAGATTCCGCAACGCTGTAGTCAGTTGCAATCCCGGTATGAAATGGCGGATTGCTAATAATTAAATCAAACTTGCCAACAATACTATTTAAACCATCACTGAGTATGGCTTCACCGTTTACATTATTTAGCTTAAGCGTTTGCGTTGTTGCATAGGCTGCAAGTGCACTTACGTCACTACAGGTAAATGTCAGTGCTGGATTTTTTAGCCCTAAAAAAGTAGCAATAAGTCCTGCGCCACAACCAAAATCAAGGACTTTCCCATGTTTTAAGTTAGGAGCATTCTCTAATAGCATTTTCGTTCCAGCATCTAGTGCACCATGGTTAAACACACCAGGAATACTGACTGCTGTAAACTCAATATCGCTCACACATACCGTAAACTCTTTATGGTAAGTGCGAATATCAAACGCGCTATTAATAGTGAGCTCTGAAAATGAATATAAAACACAGTGTTTTGCTGAGTCTATTTTATTACTAAATTCAGCCTTACCGGCGAGTTGCTTTTCAATTGACTTAACACCGCTCTTGTTTTCGCCAACAACGAGTAGCTCTGCATCTTTGCTTATCACAGCACGTATGTTGTCTAACGCCATTAATAGCTCAGGTTTAGATTTAGGGTAATAAAGTATTACCAAATCATAATCGCCCGAATTAATTGTGTGGCTGATGGTTACGTCAATACCCGATATGTTTTTTGCAAATTCACCATTAGCGTGGTTATAACTAAAAGCGGTTATTTTACTTTGTGGATTGAGCGTTTTTAGCTCATTTAAAAAGCCATCTTGAACAAAGTTGACCACCAATATTGATTTACCTTTTAACTCTTCACTGTTACGAAGTAATAGTAGGCTCGGATTGGTTAATACGCTCATAAATGGCTTTACCTTACTTGATTATTTAATTAACGGTTACTTAGTACGTTCGAACATTAAATCCCATACGCCATGACCTAAACGCTGACCACGCTGTTCAAATTTAGTCAAAGGACGTAAATCAGGACGAGGTACATAGTCGTTGGTCTCAGATTGGTTTTTGTAACCTGGAGCTGCTTGCATTACTTCTAACATATGCTCTGCATAGTTTTCCCAATCGGTTGCCATGTGAAATACGCCACCGATTTTTAATTTAGAGCGAAGTTTTTCAGCAAACTCAGTTTGTACAATGCGACGCTTGTGGTGACGCTTTTTGTGCCATGGATCAGGGAAAAATAACTGTAAGGTTGATAAGCTTTCATCGCTTATACAATCAGCAAGAACTTCTACTGCATCGTGTTCAAATACGCGCAGATTAGTAACGCCAGCTTCGTCAGCATCCATTAAACATGCGCCAACGCCTGGGCGATGAACTTCTATGCCGATAAAGTTAAGGTGTGGTGCATTTTTTGCCATTTCAACTAATGACTTACCCATACCAAAACCAATTTCTAGCACTACATCATTGTCATTGCCAAAAACTTCGCTTAAATCAAGTAGGCCGTTTTTATGTTCAAGCCCCATTGTTGGCCAGCATTTTTCGATTGCAGCAGCTTGGCCTTTGGTTAATCGGCCTTCGCGTTTTACAAAACTGCGAATAGTGCGGATATACTTACCTTCTTGCTTAGCTTGCTCAAGGTTGTTGTTACTTGATTCACTCATATTATTGGCCTGACAAAACAATGTGTTTAAAAATGGTTGCGTATTATCCCTGACCAGCGCTAGGTTGACAAGCATTAGGGCGTTATAGCTTGATCTTTTCAGTCACTACAATAGACTGAGCCGCCATTGAGCATTAGTAAAAAAGTAAATATGTTGGATTTAAAAAAACAGCAGTCAGCTTGGTTTTCCAACCAAGTAGTTGACTGGTATCACCTTCATGGGCGCAAAACGTTACCATGGCAATTAGCTAAAACGCCATATAAAGTGTGGGTATCTGAGGTGATGTTACAGCAAACTCAGGTTGTCACTGTTATCCCTTATTTTGAAAAGTTTATGCAAAGCTTTCCCGATATTATTGCTTTAGCAAATGCTGATGAAGATCAGGTTTTGCATCATTGGACAGGTTTAGGTTATTACGCTCGTGCACGCAATTTACATAAAACCGCTAAAATAGTTCGAGATAAATACCAAGGTCAGTTTCCTAGCACGCTTGAAGAAGTAATGGATTTACCCGGAATAGGGTGCTCTACTGCTGGTGCTGTTTTATCATTATCTTTGGGGCAGCATCACCCTATTCTTGATGGTAATGTTAAAAGAGTGCTTGCTCGGTTTTTCATGGTTGAAGGTTGGTATGGAGTCAAAAAGGTAGAAAATCAGCTTTGGCATTTAAGTGAACAACTCACTCCTAAAAATAATGTAACAGAGTTTAATCAAGCTATGATGGATTTAGGTGCAAGCTTATGTTCGCGCAGCCGCTTTGATTGTGAGGCGTGCCCATTAAATAGTCGTTGTGGTGCGTTTAACGCAGGTAAGGTTAAGGAGTTTCCTCACTCTAAACCTAAAAAAGCAGTGCCTAAAAAAAGCTGCCACCAGTTAATTATTAAACATAACGACAAAGTGCTTATGGAAAAACGCCCAAACAGTGGTATCTGGGGCGGATTGTTTGGATTTTTTGAATTTAATGAGTACAGCGAGCTCGAAACTTTTTTAGCGCAACAAGGGCTTAAAAGTGACCTTAATGAAGTAGCGCCTTTTACTCATGTATTTTCACATTTTGAGCTTACGATTAACCCGCATGTACTTAATATTGAAAAAGCTCCTGATGTTGTTAATGACAAGCAGCTGGTGTGGTACCCACTCGATCAATCAATAGAAGTAGGGTTAGCTGCACCGACTAAAAAGTTGGTTAAACAAATTACGGCAATGGTATAGAATAGCGATATATTTAGCATTAAGGGGAACAATCATGGCACGTACAGTATTTTGTCAAAAGTTACAAAAAGAGGCCGAAGGCCTTGGTTTTCAGTTATACCCTGGTGAACTTGGTGAGAAAATTTTTAATAATATTTCTAAAGAAGCCTGGGGGCAATGGCAGCATAAACAAACTATGCTGATCAACGAAAAGCATCTAAACATGATGGATCCAGAGCATCGTACTTTTTTAGAAGAGCAAATGGTTGGCTTTTTATTTGAAGGTAAGGAAGTTGAGATTGAAGGTTATAAGCCAGTAGAAAAATAAATTAACTGTGCTTAGGTTAATTAATAAAAAAGGGCTATGAGCCCTTTTTTATATTGTGTATACCGATGAATATTTTAGTTAAATCAAGTCATCTTGCTGATCGTTGTTTCTAATTTGTTCTTTTAAAAACTGTGCTGCTCTTGAATATTCAATTTCAAGCTCATCTCTCATCTTAATTAATTCATCAGCTTTTATTTCATCACTTTTACACTTATCTTCAAATGACTGCGCTAAATCAGCAACAATATTAGCTCCTACTGTCTTCGATATAGATTTTAATTGATGGCAGGCAGATATAATTTCAGCTTTGTTACTTTGCAACACTGCAAAGTTAATCGCTTTAATTTGTTCTTGGCTCTGCTCTAAATACATTTTAAAGAAGCGGATTATTTTAGCATCATCGCCATTTATGTACTTATTCGCTGATTCCATATCAATAGGCATAACAGACTTTTCGGCCGAATTCACCTGTTGTGGTTGTTTGCTGTATAAATCACTCCATTGTCTTAATGTGTCTTCAAGTGCATTAAGCTCAATAGGTTTAGTAATAAAGTCGTTAATACCCACTGCTAAACATCGCTCTCTCTCTCCCTTTAGAGCATTGGCAGTGACAGCAATAATATAAGGTTGTGCGTCAATTGATTCGAGTAATGAAGCTTCTTCTCTAATTTTTTCAACCATGTCGTAGCCAGACATTTTTGGCATATGTAAATCGGTTAAAATGAGCGAGTAGCTATTTTTACGCCACATATCTAAACCTTCTTCACCGTTATTAGCCACCTCTACACTGTAACCTAGTATATGTAGTTGTTCGGTGAGTACCTCTTGGTTCAATCGGTTATCTTCTACCAATAATACCAGCCTATTTGCAGCGAGTGCCTCTTCTGAACTTAGGTAGTGATTCATCGTTCTGGCTTTTTTAATTTGCTTAGGCTTATGTAAGCCGGCTGCCACTAAAATTGAAAGCATAAAGTTAGATTTACACAAAGGGGAGGCGTTAATATAAAAAATATTTTTATGGTTAATAACCGCTTCATCTAACTTACTTAATACCACCATTTGTTGGTTATTATCTTCTAATGAGTAAAGTAAACTTCTTAGTAGGGTACTAATACTACTCATGTCATCAATACCATCAACAACCCAAATAATATCCTTGGTTTCTTGATGAGCTTCTATATCTTGCTGCTCATGAGCATAGGTTATTTTAGCTCCCATAAATGACAAGTAACGGTAAATTACTTTGCCGCGTTCTGCGTTGTTACTAACAACAATGACATGTTTACCATTAAGTGTATTTTTATGGGCAAATTCAGTTTTACCTGCGGTTGAAAAGGGCAGTTCAACAGTAAACTCACTACCTATCCCTTCATGACTTGTTACATGAATAGTACCAAGCATTAGCTCAGTTAAGCTTTTACAAATTGAAAGCCCAAGCCCTGTACCACCGAACTCTCGCGTAATTGAGCTTTCTGCTTGGGTGAACGGGTTAAAGATTTTTCTCAACTGAGATTGACTCATTCCTTTACCGTTATCACTTACGCAAAAACGCAATGTAAAGTGATCGGCGGTGTTATGTGCTACTTCTACTGATATTCTTACTTTCCCCTGGGTTGTACCATTGGTACTGGTAAACTTGATGGCATTACTGCATAAGTTATATAGCACTTGGCGCACTCTAACAGAGTCACCCTTAAGGTTGTTGGGTATATCGGGGGCAATTGATAAATCGAGTTCTAGGTGGCGATTTTTAGCAACCGACGATAACACCTTAGCAACTTCTTCTAGCGTATCGGCAACGGAAAACGGAACTGGATCTATATTGAGCTTTCCTGCCTCAATTTTAGAAAAATCTAAAATATCATCTAAAATACTTAATAACGAAAATGCTGATTCACGAATAATAGTACTTAAACGTTGCTGGGCACCATCAAGCTCTGTTTGACGAAGTAAATCAATAGTGCCAATTACACCATTCATTGGTGTTCTTATTTCATGACTCATAGTGGCTAAAAAGGTGGTTTTAGTTTCGCTGGCTTTTAATGCTTTTTGAGTTTGCTTTTCTAATTCAAATGTTCTGCTTTGTACTTCTGTTTCCAGGCTAGTTTGTAGCTTTTTTAATTCTTTTTGTGCAGCCTGATCGTCAGCTTGAACCGTACTTACTTTTTTTAGCAGCAAGTTAATTTGTTGAGCAACGGTGTCTAACCCTCCATCAAGTTGCTCATCAAGCGTGCTTTGATAATTATCATTTTGTGTAATAGCTTTGAGTTCTTGAGTGAGAGAGTCGGTATTTTTATGTAATCGTTTTTTAATGTACTTATTAAATGCTATAGCCAATACAAACAGTGCGATCAGAGCAACAATAGTGGCAAGATATGCACTCATTGATAAACTTTGTGTCGATGATGAAATTAAAGGTTGCTTCTGTTCAATGATAAGCTCAGCAATTACTTGTCCCTCAGATGAGATTAAATAATGCAGAGTATTTTGTTCTTTGATGTATTTACTAAAAGCTAAAGGTGCAACCGCTATACTGCTATTGCTATAAACTAACTCGGCTTGATTATTAGCATTAAAACGGTGCAGAGTATATTTAAAATCATCATTGAGTAAGCTTGCAGTATCAAGAAGTGATTTGACTTTGTTTTGCTCGTATAGTGTTAGTGCATCTACTATAGGTTGCTCAAGGCGTTCAGCAAGTTTTGTGATTGCAATAGTAGAAGGTTGGAGAAGTTCATTGTTCTCAGCATTGCTTTGTGAGTAAAGCGAATAGGCGACTATAAATAATGTGGCAGTTATAAGGTTACTAACTAAAAATATAGGTAGTAGGCCTTTTATTGCTGAAGAGAACTTACCCTGCATGAGTTTTCCTATCGTGGTTTTATTAAAACGGTAAGCCTGTACCGAAAGTTATTGACTAATCGTAACACCTAAAAAAAATAATTCACTACGTTTTTTAAAGTCTTTTGTTGAATAAATGCACTGCATTAACGAGAAACGTCGCTAGTTGTTTGAAAACCGTTCAAACAGTTGCAAAGGATAAAAAAAAAGTTGACTTGTAAGGGCAAAACTCGTTTAATACGCCGCACGCCCAGATAGCTCACTAAGAAGTGTCTTGTGGGAGTTGCATTAAAAATCAGGTAAGATTTTTAATTCGCACTGTTTAAGTGCCTCGAT